>NZ_JBNGHF010000040.1:0-38329 GCF_050611805.1 Methylotuvimicrobium sp. | reverse complement strand
GCAGGAGCAAAAATCTGCCCTGCCGCCGACGCCTGCCGGTCGAGCAACCGCACCCGCTTCGGTTCGCGTACTTTCACAGTAAATTTTAAAGTCAGGACTTAAACAATGACTACGATTAAATTTCAAGGTAAACCGGTCAACACTTGCGGCGAGCTTCCGGCGGTCGGCTCCAAGGCGCCGGACTTTACTCTGGTCAACGGAAAGCTTGCGGAAGTTTCCTTAGCTAGCTATTCGGGCAAGAAGAAATGCCTGAATATCGTGCCCAGTTTGGATACGCCGACTTGTGCCGCGTCCGCAAGAAAATTCAATCAAAAAGCGGCGAGTTTGGAAAACGGCGTCGTGTTGGTCGTTTCGGCCGATTTGCCGTTTGCTCAAGCGCGTTTTTGTCAGACGGAAGGCGCCAGGGATATTGTGCCGTTATCGACGTTTCGTTCGAGTTTCGCGCGCGATTACGGTGTGGAGTTGGTCGATAGCGTGCTGGCCGGTTTGACAGCCAGAGCGATCGTGGTCATTGACGAGCAGGATCGGGTCATCTATACCCAGCTGGTGCCGGAATTGGCCGACGAGCCCGATTATGAGTCGGCGCTAGCGGCGATGCATGAAATAGACTGAAAATAATTCGGCAGGTTTCAAACCGCTAGGTCGATTTGTTGAACGGTGCCGACGCGGCCGGCTTCGTTGAGGTAAATGCTCGATGTCAAAACCCGCCCGTCGAGGCGGTTTTGAGTATTTTTAAGCTCGAAAGGGGTTTCGGTATTGGCCAAATAAATTGCGCCGATATTTTTTTCGGCTAAGGTGTAAAGCTTGTCGTTGCCTTTGTTATCCTTGGTCCAAATGCGCAAATGTTCATAAACCGCGTCGTTTTCATCTATCCATTGGCTGCCGTCCAGGTCGTGCGCGGCCAGTTCGGCAAAACCGTTACCGGTCGCCGGTCCGAACAATTCATTGCCGTTGTTGATGATGCCGTCGCCGTTCCGGTCGAGCGCTAAAAAGCCGCTACCGTGACCGACGAATGAAATTTGTTCGGCGACTCCGTTCGATGTCAGGTCGAAACTGAATTTCATATCGGTTAGTTTTGCAGCTTCCGCGCCGAAATTGATCACCAAAGGATCTTTCATGACGGCGTCGCCCATTCGTAGGCTGACCGAATTTTCTTCGTAATATTCGCGGCTCATGACCAGGTTAACATCGAAAGCGATTTCTTTGCCGTCTTTCGTTTTGATGAGTCCCTTGGCCGAAAATGCGCTGTGTTCGGCTTCGTAATAAGTTTCGCGGCGCTCATATTCCAAGCCGAATCCGGCTGGACGATCGGCAGTAGGTGCGTCGGCAGGGGTTGCTGTCCCAGGTTCGATCGATCGCTTTGCTTCAAAGGCTTCCAAGCGGTTAATCCGGATTTCCTTGCCGGTCAAGGCCTCTATCATGCGTTTAATGATTTGATAGCGCGGTTCGTGTTCGAGCGCTTTGTCCGGATCGATTTCGGCTTGTTGGGTTTCGGCGGCAGCCTTACCTTTAGGGCTGAGCGTTATCTGGTCGGCTAAAGTGGGATTGAATGCCGTTTGAGTTTGTGAGCCTAGGCTATCCGGACGCCGGTTGCCGACCCAAAAGTTCAGGGATTCTTGCACCGAGTGCTGTTTAATCGATGTTTGCTGCGCGCTTAGTTGGACATTGGACTGTTCGATTTTCATCGCTCTATCCTTAAAGATCGGGAATGTTAATTATTTTATCGGCGGGAATTGGCGAAGCTTGAGCATGAGGGTAAGCTATGGTTATTTAATAAGTTAATTCGGAGTGATCGATGAATCCTAAAGTACTTGCTGTCATGATGATCGTGTCCGCTAGTTTGGCGGCATGTACGACCGAACCGGTCCGAGACGCGGTAGATGAAGAAATTGATGCGTTTACTGTTTATCAAGCCGATCCGATGGATGTGTCCGAAGAGGTTCCTTCGCCGACGCATGTCAAAGGAGGCCGGGAGTTGCATTTGGTTAGGGTCATGGAAGGCGGTGTCTGCAAAAACGAGCGGGAAGGCGTGGAAGGGCTGTTTTTGCTTTATGCCGATACAGACGATGTGGAGCGCATCAAAATAACGGAAGGCGCGCAAATTTTCGGCGATTTTGAACGTGAAATAGAAGCGATCGCTGCGATGGCCTTACAAGAGACGGTCAAAGGCATCTATCTTGGCGGTGATTCGATATTTCCCGATAGCCCGACCAGTCAGCAAAACATGCTTAGTGAATTCGAATTGCAATTCGTGGATACGATCGAGCGCGCGATCGATGATTTTCAACAAAAAACCACGCTGACGATCGATATTCTGCCTTTTCTTCCGTCATTATATTTCTACAGTGAAGGCTGCGAATTAGGTCATGATGAAACCGGGGAATGAAATCGTCGTATATTGTACAGGCCGTCATCAAGCAGTGGGATAAGAGTCGGCTAAGCGAGACGGATTTTCTGGAACGGGCCGCCATGCCGGACAGCTATCCTGTCGTGTCGCCGAAAGTTATTGATATGGGTCGGCAGCGTTTGTTATTGGATTGCCATGGCGGCGATAAATATAGAAAAATCGATTGTTCGCTCTTTGATGAGTCTTTGATTTGCGACCGCTTACTGTTAAATCCGAATGATGGCAGTGTCGTTTATTTAGGTACGCCGAATCAAAATCGTCCGTTGCAGCGGCTCGGAAATTTGGCGGAAGGTAATTGGCTGCAATGCCGATACAATTGGCGTTATCGCGTGCATCGCGACGGTTGGATTTACTGGCTTTATGAAGAAGTCATTTTGAATGTAGCCTTGACCGAAGCATTGAAAGAAACAATTTTTATCGATACGCCGCCTTTTTGGGTTTTTGAAGACTTTGCGCTAGGCCGATAACAATAGCGTAAGGATTTCGTGAAAAATAGGGAAGTTATTTATGACCGAATCCTAAGTCGTTTTAGCAATATTCACTTTAGTTTTAAATCAGCCAATTAAATCACTATGGAAAAACTTACTTGTTTTAAAGCTTACGACATACGCGGTCAACTGGGTACAGAGCTCAACGAAGACATCGCCTATCGAATCGGTCGCGCCTGCGGCGAATATCTGAAGGCCAAGACGATTGCGGTCGGCGGAGACGTGCGGTTGACTTCCGAATCGCTCAAGGCTGCATTGGCCAAAGGTTTGATGGACGCCGGAGTCGATGTGATCGACATCGGCATGACCGGCACCGAGGAGATCTATTACGCGGCGCAGGCGCTGGAAGTACAAGGCGCGATAGAGGTAACAGCGAGCCATAATCCGATGGATTATAACGGCATGAAATTGGTGCGCGAGCATGCTAAACCGATCAGCGGCGATACCGGACTGAAAGAAATCCAACACCTCGCCGAGCAAAATGATTTTGGGCCGGTCGTAAAGAAAGGCTCAATGACCCGCCGTTCTATACTGTCGGGCTATGTCGATCATTTGATGACTTATATCGATTTGCAGAATTTGACGCCGATTAAATTGGTCGTCAATGCCGGCAACGGTGCGGCCGGGCATGTGGTCGATGTGCTGGAAGAGCGCTTCAAAGCCGCCGGCGCGCCGGTCGAGTTCGTCAAGATTCATCACGAACCGGACGGCCGTTTTCCGAACGGAATTCCGAATCCGCTCTTGCCCGAGTGCCGCGCCGATACCGCGAATGCCGTCGTCGAACATGGGGCCGATATGGGTATCGCTTGGGACGGCGATTTCGACCGCTGTTTTCTGTTCGATGAAAAGGGGCAGTTCATCGAGGGCTATTACATTGTCGGGCTGTTGGCCGAGGCTTTTCTACAGAAAAACCCCGGCGCGAAGATCATTCACGACCCTCGATTGACTTGGAATACGGTCGATGTCGTGACCGCGGCGGGCGGCATTCCAGTGTTGTCGAAGACCGGCCATGCCTTCATCAAGGAACGCATGCGCCTCGAAGATGCCGTATACGGGGGAGAGATGAGCGCGCATCATTATTTTCGCGATTTCGCCTATTGCGATAGCGGCATGATTCCGTGGCTGTTGGTCGCGGAGTTGTTGTGCGTCAAAAAAATCCGCCTTTCCGAAGCGGTCGTGCAGCGTATCGAAGCGTATCCGTCGTCCGGTGAGATCAACTCGAAACTAACCGACCCGGTCGGTGCGATCGCGCGGGTTAGGGCGGCTTATGAAGGCGATGCGCTTGTCGTCGATGAAACCGATGGGATCAGCTTGGCGTTTGACAATTGGCGTTTTAATTTGCGATCCTCGAACACCGAGCCGGTCGTTCGGCTCAATGTCGAATCGCGCGGGGATATTGCGTTGATGCGGCAAAAAACCGAGGAGATTTTGGAGCTGTTACAGCGTGAATAATGAGGAATGTTTATGAGTATCATTGCAAAGAAGCCGGATTATTTGATCAGTGTCGAGGATTATTTGGACGGCGAGTTGATTGCCGAAACCAAGCATGAATTGATTGATGGCGCCGTCTATGCGATGGTCGGGACGAGCGGAAATCATCAGCGTATAGCGATTAATGTTCTGGCGGAGTTTAGGAGTCATTTAAAAAACCTTCCCTGCGAGCCGTTCGGTTCGGATATGAAGGTGCGGGTCGATTCGAATTTTTTTTATCCCGATGTGATCGTCGATTGTCATTTCGACGAGTCGCAGCCTTACTATACCGAAACGCCGATCATCATCGTCGAAGTGTTGTCGAAGACGACTCGCCGCAACGACAAGACCGTCAAATTAGCCAATTACTTGAAGCTACCGACTCTGCAAGAATATGTGATGATTGAGCAAGATTATGTCGAGGTCGAAGTGCTGAGACGGTCCGAAGGATGGGTTTCGAAACATTATTATCTGGGAGACGACGTGACTTTCGGGGCGATCGATTTGACGCTGCCGGTCGAAGTCATTTATCAGCGGGTTCATAACGAAGACATGCTGGCGTTCTTGGCTGCTAAAGCGGAGTAGGCAGCTTGTACCTTATAAGAGATATTCTCGCGAGAGGAGTAGGGGCGCTGAGAAAAGCCGATTAAGGTGATTAGGGTGCTCATCGCACATCTTTTGCGAGGCCTCGCATTACCCTGTGTCAATATACCGTTAAGCCGCTCTTTCCCAAGCTCCAGCTTGGGAAACACACCCCGGAAGCTCCAGCTTCCTGAGACCGAAACAACCGTCGCACATTCTCAATCACCCCGGCTTTCTAGCTCAATCTTTCTTGATTATCGGGAAGCTAGAGCTTCCTGAACAGGTTACCCAAGCTGGAGCTTGGGTAACAGCATATTTTTCTGGTTCCCACGGTCCTCCGTGGGAACCCATACCTTAGTTGCCGAGACAAGATCGGTATGCATTCCCACGCATGAGCGGTGGGAACGAGGAAAACCCATGCGCATCAAGCTAAAAACGGCCACCCGCATCACGCTCTTTCCCAAGCTCCAGCTTGGGAAACACACCCAGGAAGCTCTAGCTTCCTGAGACCGAAACAACCGTCGCACATTCTCAATCACCCTGGCTTTCCAGCTCAATCTTTCTTGATTATCGGGAAGCTAGAGCTTCCTGAATAGGTTACCCAAGCTGGAGCTTGGGTAACAGCATATTTTTCTGGGTTAACCTCTTGGGTGAGTGCAAGTTCTATACAAACGAATAAGAAGTTATTGAATTAACTTCTTATTCTTCATGGTGTAATGCTTTTTCTAGGGTTGAAGCTTGCTTGAGAATGTGTACGCAGGCGTATGAGGGGTACGTCATGCGCCCGACGATTCAAATTAAAACAACCCGGTAATCACGCCTTCGTCGGTGATGTCGATGCGTTCGGCAGCCGGAACTTTCGGCAAACCGGGCATCGTCATCATGTCGCCGGCGATTGCGACGATGAAGCCCGCACCGTTGGCAAGCCTGACTTCGCTGATTTCGACCGTGTGTCCGGAAGGCGCGCCTCTCTCGTTCGGGTTGGTCGAGAACGACATTTGCGTTTTGGCCATGCAAACAGGAAATTTGCCGTAGTTTTGTTGCAGCGTTTTGATTTCGGCTTTAACTTTCGGGCTTGCGGTGATGCCGATCGCGCCATAAAGTTTGGTCGCTATCGTTTCGATCTTATCCCACAGCGGCAGCTCTTCGTCATAGACATAAGTGAAGCCGGGCTCGCGGTTGTCGACGACGGCAAGCACTTCTTGCGCTAATTCTTCCGCACCGGCGCCGCCTTGTGCCCAATGTTTCGAGACCACGCATTTCGCGCCAAGCGCCTCGCATTTGTCTTTGAGCAACGCGATTTCGGCGTCGGTGTCGAAGGTGAAATGATTGATGCAGATTACGCAAGGCAAACCGTAATGGCGTTGGATATTGTCGAGATGGCGCTCCAAGTTGGTGAAACCTTTTTGCAGAGCGTCGATGTTTTCTTGGTTCAGCTCTTCTTTTGCAACACCTCCGTGGAATTTCAACGCGCGGACCGTTGCGACCAATACGACTGCCGACGGTTTCAGGCCGGACATGCGACATTTGATGTCGAGAAATTTCTCCGCGCCTAGGTCGGCCCCGAAACCGGCTTCGGTTACGACATAATCGGCCAGTTTCAACGCGGTTTTCGTCGCGGTGACGGTGTTGCAACCGTGGGCGATATTCGCGAACGGGCCGCCGTGAATGATCGCGATATTGTTTTCAAGCGTTTGCACCAGATTCGGCTTGATGGCTTCTTTCAATAATGCGGCCATTGCCCCTTGCGCATTAAGGTCGCTCGCATAAACCGGCGTGACTCGGTCGGGCTTGTAGCCGATGACGATTCGGCCTAGGCGTTCTTTTAAGTCGACGCGGCTTGTCGCCAGGCACAAAATCGCCATGATTTCGGACGCGACGACGATGTCGTATCCGTCTTCACGCAGATAGCCGTTAGCCGGGCCGCCCATGCCGACCGTGATTTTGCGCAACGCTCGGTCGTTCATGTCGACGACGCGTTTCCATTGAATCCGGCGCGAATCGATGTCGAGCGCGTTACCGTGATTGATATGGTTGTCGATTAATGCCGACAAGAGATTGTGCGCGACGCCGATCGCATGAAAGTCGCCGGTAAAATGTAGATTAATGTCTTCCATCGGCACGACTTGCGAGTAGCCGCCGCCCGCTGCGCCGCCTTTGACGCCGAAACAAGGACCGAGCGACGGTTCGCGCAAGCACATGATCGCCGAATTGCCGAGCCGGTTGATCGCATCGCCTAAACCGACCGTAGTCGTAGTTTTGCCTTCGCCGGCCGGAGTCGGACTGATCGCGGTGACGAGAATCAATTTGCCGTCTTCGCGGTCGGTCAAGTTATTGACGTATTCGAGCGATAATTTAGCCTTATAGTGACCGTATGGATCTAAATGCTCGGCCGGAATGCCGAATTTTTCGCCGGCCAGGTCGATGATCGGCCGCATTTGGGCTTGTTGGGCGATTGCTATGTCTGACATGAATGTTTTCCTGTTTTTAATGTGTCCTCTATTAGCCATAAACCGGAAAGCGCGAGCACAAGATGGCGACTTTGTCGCGCACCGCTGAAATGACCGATTCGTTATCGATGTTTTCCATTACGTCGCACATCAAATGCGCGATTTCGGTCATTTGCGCTTCTTTGAAGCCGCGCGTGGTCGGGGCCGGTGTGCCGACACGGATGCCGCTGGTCACGAATGGCGACTGCGGGTCGTTCGGTACGGCGTTTTTATTGACCGTGATATGCGCACGTCCCAGCGCCGCATCGGCGGCCTTGCCGGTGATGTCTTTCGGGATTAATGAAACCAACATCAAATGATTGTCGGTGCCGCCGGAAACGACGTCGAAACCGCGGTCGATGAAGACTTCGGCCATCGCTTTGGCATTGTTGATGACTTGTTGTTGATAGGTCTTGAATTCGGTTTCCATCGCTTCCTTGAACGCGACCGCTTTTGCGGCGATAACATGCATCGCAGGGCCGCCTTGAATGCCGGGAAAGATGCTGGAGTCGAATTTTTTTTCGATTTCCGGATTGCTTTTGCACAAGATCAATCCGCCGCGCGGTCCGCGTAGCGATTTATGCGTGGTGCTGGTGACGACATCGGCAAACGGTACAGGATTCGGGTACAGTCCGGCGGCAACCAATCCGGCGACATGGGCCATGTCGACCAGTAAATAGGCGCCGACTTTATCGGCGATTTCGCGGAAGCGTTGCCAGTCCCAGATGCGCGAATAAGCCGAGAAACCGGCAACGAGAATTTTGGGTTTGTGTTCGATCGCCAAGGCTTCGACTTGGTCGTAATCGATCAAGCCCGTATCCGGGTGGAGTCCGTATTGCACCGCATTGTAGATTTTGCCGGAGAAATTCGGTTTGGCGCCGTGCGTCAAATGGCCGCCGTCGGCGAGGCTTAGGCCCAGTATCGTATCGCCCGGCTGTATCAATGCCATGAATACCGCCATGTTGGCTTGCGAGCCGGAATGGGCTTGTACATTCGCATAATCGGCGCCGAATAGTTCTTTGGCGCGATCGATTGCGAGTTGCTCGACTTTATCGACATATTCGCAGCCGCTGTAATAGCGTTTGCCGGGATAGCCTTCCGCGTATTTATTGGTCAGTAGCGTGCCTTGGGCCTCCATGACGCGCGGACTGGTGTAATTTTCCGAGGCGATCAGTTCTATGTGGTCTTCCTGGCGGCGACGCTCTTCTTCCAATGCCTGAAACAATTCATTATCGTAACCTGCAATCGTTTGCGATTTAGTAAACATTAATATCTCCTAAAAATTTATTTTTTTTGCATTTCAACAACGGTTTTATCGGCGATCCCGAGGGGAGAAGCTCAAAATGCCGTCAGTGATTTTCGGTGAGTATAGAGTAACGATCATGAAGAAGCTATCACCACCCCGGCAAATGAAAGTGCTAGGGGTGGGTTAGGGTACGGTCACTCGCCCGACAGAACGCCGTGAATACGTCCATGTAGGCTCGACGGCGGCTCCCTGCCGCCGACGTCTGTCGATCGAGCAACCGCACCCTCTTCGGCACTGGCATTTTTTCTACCGAGCTTCGACTATCGAAAAATTAGATAAAGAGTCTAATTTCACGAGCTTTCACAGTACTAATTGAAGCTAAGGCCGGAGCAACAATATTTGTAAATCGGCAACATTGGTGCCGGTCGCACCGGTCATCAGTAAATCGTTTGAAGCCTGAAGCGCGCGGTATGAGTCATTATCTTGCAGTTTTGCGCTCGGGTCGATTCCGGCAGCGCGCATACGCGCGAGCGATTGCGGATCGATCAGCGCGCCGGCCGCATCGGTCGGGCCGTCGCGGCCGTCGGTGCCGCCGCTTAAAAATACCCAATTACCGTGCAATTCTAATCGTTCGGCGGCCAAGGCAAAGGCCAGTCCCATCTCTTGATTGCGGCCGCCGAGGCCTTGCCCCGTTAAAGTTACCGTGGTTTCTCCGCCTGCCAGAAGCGCGATGGGTTTGTCTAAGCCGCTATCGAGCAGGGATTTCGCGTAAGAGGCCATCTGGACGGCTTCGTCTTTCGCTTCGCCGCTGAGATGTTCCGAATAGACTCGAACGTCGTAATCCAGTTTCGATGCGGCCTCAACGACGGCTTTCAAGCTGATCGTATTGCTGCCAATCAGCGTGTGGCCGGCGTTATTGAAAAGTTCGTCGTCGGTTTTCGGCGTTTCCGGGATATTGCCGGCGGTGCCTTGTTGTAAAACGTATTTGACCGAATCCGGAATGCTTTCCCAAATACCCTTCTCGCGCAAAATAGCGATGGCGTCGTCGAAGCGTGTGTCGTCCGGCACGGTCGGTCCGCTTGCGATAGCGCTTAGATCGTCACCCAACACGTCGGAAAGAACCAGTGCGTGCAGGTCGGCCGAAGCCGCGAAGCGCGCTAGTCCGCCGCCTTTGATCATGGAAATATGCTTACGCACACAGTTAACTTGGTTGATTGTTGCGCCGCAAGCTAGCAGTAATGCAGTCGTTTGCGCTTTTTCTTCGAGCGTAATCGGAGGGTGGGGATAGGGGAGCAGCGCAGACCCGCCTCCGCTAATCAAGACTAGCGCCAACTCGCCCGATTGAACGTTGGTGATTCTGTCGGCAATTAGCCGGGCGCCTTGCAGTCCCGCTTCGTCGGGAATCGGGTGGCCTGCGCCGATGACTTTAAAGCCGGGTATTTGGGCAGAATTCTCGTAATTAGTAACGATGATGCCGTCGGCGGCCAATAGCGATTCCGGAATGATGTCTCGCGCGGCTTTTGCCATATTGCACGCGGCTTTGCCGAACGCAATCACATGAATCTTCGGCCAATGTCCCGTGCGCTTCGGCGCATTGTCGTTCAGTGATAAGGCTATTTCAAGTCGAAGCCCGTCTACCGATAGGCTGCGTTGAACCGCAAGGTAGGGATCGGCGGCATCGATGCCGGCTTGGAATAGTCCTGCGGCCTGTTCTCTGAGCGCTTGTTGAGTGGCGGGTTGACTCATGTGTTTCAGCGGGGCGAGGGACGTTTAAGGAACGAGCATGAAATAACGTCGACAACCGAGGGAAGGGGGGGCGGTGGCTCGATTGATAGGTGTCGGCAGCAGGACAGATTTTTGCTCCTGCAAAATCTGCATTCGCGCCATCCTTGGCGCTCGAGCTGCCGTCAAGCCTATATGGACAGCAATTCCCAATTTGGGGATCAAAAAGGGTGTGGGGTGTGCTTGGCGAGGATGTCGGCAGCAGGGAGCTGCCGTCAAGCCCCCATGGATGGGTTTACGGCGTTCCTCGACAGGCATACCCCACACCCTAAGATCGGCGAAAATGCTCAAACTGGGAATTGCTGCTATATGGACGTATTCACGGCGTCCTGTCAAGCGAGTCACCGAACCACCACAAAGCCTACTAATTGTAGGAGTTATTTTGTGCATATTCCTAAGCCATTTCCTTGGCGAATGCAAAAATTTGTTCGGCATCCAGTACTTGCGTATTAGTTTCGAACAGTTTGGCGATGCAGGCACGGTGCAAAGCGAGTTTGAATGCGCCGAAACCGATGGCTCCCCAGACGATTTTGCCGTGACGTTCGTTGCCTTTATCCATCATATCGATACCACCGATGCCGATCGGGGGCGTGGCATTCGCATCGGCCAACAATTCGAGTCGATCATTATTTTGCCAATGTTCGGCTTTAAGTAATTCGACGCCTGCCGCGCCAGCCGCAAATACGATTTGGGCGTTTTCAATTGCCCTGCCGCGTGCTTCTTGATCGACGGCTTCGATAGGCGTCAGTTCGACACCGAAACGTTCACGCATTGTTTGGCAGGCGTGTTCCGCTCGTATCATTTCCCTTGAAGTTAACGATACTTTGCAGCCTTCTTGAGCCAGCATGACTGCGACGCGTTGACCGACCGGGCCGGTGCCTGCCAAAACAACCGCTTTTTTGCCGTTTAGTTCGCTACTTGACGCCAGTTTCGCGACGCCGGCGGCAGCGGTAGTATTGCTGCCGTTGCTATCGAGCATGATCGAGACTTGAAAACCGGGAAAAAAATGTTTTTGTACGGCCGAAAACAATTGTTGACCGGCCAGCATATCGCTACCGCCGACAAAAATGGCGGTATTTTTTTTGTCTTTCGGTGCTCGGGTAAAGATCGCGCCTTCGACCAAGGGTGCGATAGTGTCGGGTGTTAATCCGCCATGTCCAATGACGTGGTCGGCACCACCGTCATACGCGACAATCGTATCGAAAGCTGAAGGGCGCGGATCGGTGTCGAATTGAAATAACAGTTTTTTCATGGGTCACGTAAGATCGATAGTGGCGATAGCGATTAGCGTATACAAAACGAGAAAGTATACCTTATTTAATAATACGCTGTCTCTCCATTGCTCCGGGTCGATTTCTACAGGCTTGCAGGGTGGGGTGGTTATTCGTTATCATTCAGTTTGACGTTGCCAGTAGGGCCGGCATAATTGCATCATGTGAGTGCTATTTTCGCTGTGTTTCAAAGGCTTGCCATTTGAACTCCGCATTCAGACAATAATAAATAATTAGGAAAACAAATGAAAACGCCAGTTAAAATTGCCGTTACAGGTGCCGCGGGACAGATTAGTTATTCCTTATTGTTTCGCTTGGCTAGCGGAGAACTATTAGGCCCCGATCAGCCAATGATTTTTCATTTGTTGGAAACGCCTCAGGCATTAGCATTAGGCGCATTGAATGGCGTGGTAATGGAGCTTAACGATTGCGCCTATCCGTTGCTGCATAAAATAGTCACGACCGATGATCCCGAAGTCGCTTTCAAAGATGTCGATTACGCATTTCTGATCGGTGCGAGTCCGCGTAAGCCTGGGATGGAGCGCAAGGACTTGTTGGCAATCAATGCCCAGATATTTTCCGTGCAGGGTCAAGCCCTTAGCAAGGTTGCTAGCCGTAATGTTAAAGTGCTAGTGACGGGTAATCCGGCAAATACCAATGCGTTGATAACAATTAGTAATGCCCCGGATTTAAGTCCGGAGAATTTTTCGGCGATGATGATGCTCGATCATAAGCGTGCGACTTTTCAGCTTGCCGATAAATGCGGCGTACTGTCCAGTGACATCAAAAATATTATCATTTGGGGTAATCATTCGGCAGGGCAGTATCCGGATCTTCATCATGCCAAAGTCAAAGGGCAGGATGCTTTGTCGTTGGTTGAGTGGGATTGGTTTGTCGACAAATTTATTCCAACCGTGCAACAGCGCGGAGCGGTGGTCATTCAGGCTGTTGGACGATCCAGCGCGGCTTCTGCGGCCAATGCCGCGTTAAAATTGATGCGCACCTGGGTGTTTGGAACCGAAGATGATAACTGGATCAGCATGGCAGTTCCTTCGGACGGTAGTTACGGTATTGAAAAAGGGTTGGTTTATTCGTTTCCTGTCCGGATTAATAACGGAGAAATCAGTATTGTCCAAGGATTGGAAATTAGTGATTTCAGCCGAGAAAAAATGCGCAAGTCCGAAGCCGAGTTGAAAGAAGAACGCGAAGCGGTTAAGCATTTGCTCTAATGCGGTGGCTTTCTGATTCCCACGGTCCTCCGTGGGACCCATACTTTGGCTGCCGAGGCAAGACCGGTATGCATTCCCACGCTGAAGCGGTGGGAATGAGGACGCCGAGATAATCGGGGCAAACCGAAACGTTGGGAACAGATTGAATAATCCGTCCCGCGAGGGGGCTGAATATCGGCAGTCTTTAGCCGCAGCCGGGTTAAACTACTCTGTCTTCAGGTTCGCGTCCTTCGAAAAACGCGGCCAAATTAGCCAGTACTTTTTCTCCCATCGCGGTGCGCGTACTAAGTGTTGCGCTACCTAGGTGCGGCAACAGAGTGGCGTTTTCAAGCGTCAAAAATTCGGGGTCGATATTCGGTTCGCCTTCATAGACATCCAGACCGGCGCCGGCAATTCTCTTATCTCGTAATGCCTCGATTAAAGCCTTGCTATCGACCACATCGCCGCGCGCAGTGTTGATCAAATGAGTGCTCGGTTTCATCAAGCGAATCATCTTGTCGTCGATCAGATGTCGGGTGCCGGGCCCGCCCGGGCAATGCAGCGAGATATAATCGGCGCTTCTCATGACATCCTCGACCGTGTCGCATCGGGTCGCATGGAGTTCTTCGATCACGGATGGATCTGGCGCGCTCGGATTGAAAAAAACGATTTTCATGCCGAAGCCATGATGGGCTTTGCGTGCGGTTGCGATTGCGATGCGGCCGAAGCCGATCAATCCTAGCGTTGCGCCGGTCACGTCGCTGCTCAACATGTGCGTCGGACACCATCCTTGCCATTTGCCGGCTCGGATGAGGCGGTCTCCCTCTGCGCCGCGCCGGGCGGACATCAGTAATAAAGTCATTGCGATATCGGCGGTGCTCTGTGTCAACACGCCCGGTGTGTTAGTGACGACGAGACTGTTCGCTTTCGCGGCGGAGATATCGATATGGTTGTAGCCGACTCCGAAATTGCCGAGAATTTTGCAGCGTTTGTTTGACGCATTTAATAACTCGGCAGGTAGCGAGTCGCAAACCGTGGGGCAAACGGCGTCGTAGTTTTGTAAGGCCGATTTCAATTCGTCGGGTGTTAAGGGGCGATCGTCTTCGTTGAGCGAGACCTCGTACAATTGTTTGAGTTTGGTTTCGACCGAGGCGGGCCATTTACGGGTAATCAAAACTTTGGGTTTGTTCATCGGTTTGTTTCTATTAGGGTTGGTGTAGTACTGACAGCCATTAAGCATTTGGTTATAAAATATACCTTTCGCACTTCAAATTTCGGCAGTGCCTTAGGAGGCACCGGGGTGTTCGGCAAAGGCTTTGCCAGCATGGAGCTGGCATAGAGCCTACATGGATGTATTCACGGCGTCCTTTGACGGGTACCCCGGTGCCGAATTTTGATCTCCGATGGGTATAACTTCGCAGTTTGAGCGGTTTCGACGATCTTGGGGCGTGGGGTATGCCTGTCGAGCGAGGAACGGCATTAACCCAGCACCTAAATTATCCAAGACAATTAATCCTAGCCTCAATGGGCTATGGAATTTGGTTGCTGGGTGAATACATCCTTGCCGGCCCTCACCTAGCGTTAGGTGAGGGCCGAGCACCCCGGCGCCTCCTTAGGCAATGCCGACATTTCAAGTGCGAAAGGTATAGATTCAAGCGCTATCCTTTGCAGATAGCTGCTTTGCTTGTAAGCGTTTGTTTAACCAAATGCCCCCAATAATCGGTGCGGCCAATCCTATGGTTAGCGAAACGATCAAGGCAATCCAGGTCGTTTGGCTCCATGCTACCGGGTATACATCCGGTGTAACCGGTTCGCTGATGCCGGGAATGCTCGGCAGGTCGCCGTCGCCGCCGTCCACCTTCAATTGCGCCTTCATGCCTTTTTCCATATGCTGCGGTATTTCGCAGTGCACCAAATAGGTTTTAGGCCTCGACGGAACGATCAATGAGGCTTTTAATTCTCCTTGGCCATACAGTTCCAAATGCACCATGCCGTCCGGGTATAGATAACCGGGCAGTCCGTGAATCATCATTTGATGCCGAATTTGGTCGTCGTTGATGAAGGTGATGTTGATTCGGCTGCACGGTTTAACATCCCATTCTTGCCTGTCGAACGCAAACATTTTGCCGGGGAA
Source organism: Methylotuvimicrobium sp. (assembly GCF_050611805.1). NCBI lineage: Bacteria > Pseudomonadati > Pseudomonadota > Gammaproteobacteria > Methylococcales > Methylococcaceae > Methylotuvimicrobium > Methylotuvimicrobium sp. Next base: position 23,252 of record NZ_JBNGHF010000040.1, on the reverse strand, counting down.
TTTTTGCGCATGCTCATGGCCCGCGCGGATCACGATATCGACATCCTCGGAAATTTCCTTACAGTCGCGTGGCAAATTGTCGGCATTGGCATTCATGATCATGCCGGTTTCATCCATCATCATATTGCCGTGTTTCATCATTGCCGTGCTGGGAGGGCTGGCCGCCGCCAACAAAAGCAAGCATAACGACGCGCTTGATAACTTTTGAATCCGGGGAATGAAATTTTGTCGGGTCATTGTGAGAGTTTCCTGTTAAGCGCAACGACAATAAAAATAATAACTCCGAGCAATAAACCTACTGCGAGACCGAAGCCGGCGATGCGAACATAATCCGGCGCGAGCATGCCGGTTTCGCCAAGTGCGTCGCCATATTCTCCGCTGCCCCAGGCCGGCAGTTTCTTCTCGTAATAATTTTTAGTGAAAACCTGGTCAAACATTTCGTCATGCATGTGCGGCATGCCTTGGGCGTCGAGCAAATGCCGGTAAGCTAGAATAGACATATTGCCGCCAGGTTCCAGGCCGTCGGTGGTCGTGCCGGTCACGACATGGTCGTGAAACATCCACAAGCCCGGGCCGTAACTATGCAGCCCGTCGTTTTTGGTGTAAAGATCGAGGTCGAGGCGTTGTGCCGGAGCAATGTCGAAAACGTCGCGGGTGATTTGCGAGCCTTCCGCCGCCTTGACGCCGTCATAAGCCATGATGGTCGCTTTATGGCCATGGAAATGAATCGCGGCGGCCGAGCGCTGCGCATTGACTAGATTGAGCTTGATATGTTCGTTTTCCTCGGCGACGATGATTCCGTCTCGAAGCGTGTATGGAAACGAGCGGCCGTTCAGCAAGAAATAATTTTCGAACGACTCGGTCATGTTGTATTCGCGGTTCATGCGTTGTGCGATCAGTCTGGGGTCGTTCGCACCCTGCACGATGCTAGCGAGCCGCTTGTCGATCGATTGATAGACCAGGTCGTATTCCCGGTTGAATTTTTCTTTGATCGCAACCGAGGGGTGTCGCACATGGCCGGCACCGATATTGAAGGTTTGCAGCCAATTGTTAGGCCGGTTTTCCTCGACGATGATCATGCCGGTCAAGCCCATCATCATATGTTGCGCGGTTTGTACATGGCAGTGATAAATCATCGTGCCGGCATGACGGGTTTGAATTTCGTAAGTATGGTTTTGCCCCGGAAAGACCGGGTGTTCCTCGACGCCGTCGTTATCCTTGCCTTCGGAATTCAGCCAGGGATGATCGACGCCGTGCAGATGGATCGTATGCGGCAGATAATGGGTATTTTCTAAGGTGATGTAAACTTTATCGCCTTGCTCGACCCGAATCACCGGGGACGGTGCGCGCAGAATCGGGTTTGCCACGAGCGAATTGAAATGCTTGACGCCCATGCCGACCATCTTGGGTGAGTAAACCCAAAGCCCCGGTTCGATGCCCGGTGCGATAGGGAAGGTGTTGATCAAGAATTCGCCGTCGGGGCTCTGGCCGTTCAGTTCGGTTACTTCCAGTTTGATGCGGATGACGTCCGGGTCGCCGTCGCCGTCGAGATCGTCGGTCTTGATCAACGCATCTTGGGCGAAATGGGTTTGCATCAAGGTATGCATCGAGACGTTATTGGTGCCTTTGACCGAAACGGCGATATCGTAGGGGTTGTCCGGTTCGCACATAGGCGATGCGGCGATTTCTAAACCGTCGATCGTTTGTGCATCGCGCCATTCGGGATGGTCGTTCGAACAGGGTTTTTCGATGCCGCCGGTTTCATCGAGGCGATACGGAAGGGTCGCGGGCGGCTCTATCCCTGCAGGCTCATGCATTGCAGGTGGCGTCAGCCAGGCTAATGCTGGTTGAGCGCCGATCAAAAGGCTAAATAAAACAAAAAAGTTTCGATGCATAGTGATAGGGCTTATGGCGCGCTGATTTGTGTGAGTGCCGTAACTTCTTCGGGCTTGGCGTAGTCGACACCGACACTGATGATGAAACTCGATACGGCCTCGATATCCATTTGCGAATTGACTACCTTCGATTTATGGACGATCACGGTAAAGCCCGAGGTCGGGTTTGGCGAAGTCGGGACATATAAAACATAATTGTCGCCTATACGGTTTGTAACATAGGCCGGCACCCACATGCCTTCCTTGGGATACTCGACATAAACAACCGCGCGGACCTGTGCATCTTCCTTGGTTAGAAATAATTTAAAGAGTTTTTGCGTGACGCGGTAAACGGTGCCGATGAAAGGAATGCGTAAAATCATTTTTTCCAAGTAATACAGTAAATGCGCTTTTTCCTGCTTGAGTAAGTAGCCGAAATAACCGAGTATCGCAAGCGCCGAAGCGAATAATGTGAAGGTCACGAATGGGTTTTCATAACGGCCATGGATAAGCAATATGAAATTGATCAGTAGACTTTGAACGTAAAATACAATTTGCAGAATAATGGCGATAGGAACGAAGCCGATGATGCCAATCAGTACGTAATCCGCAAAGGTTCGTAAGTTTTTCATGATAATGGTCTCCTCGTTATTTTTATAGTGGCAGGTAGAGTGTGTCTTGTAAGGAATGGATTCACTCTAGAAAAAGCATTTCACCATGAAGGTCATGAAGAATAAGAGGTTAATTCAATGGCTTGTTCTGCCTATGCAAATCATTTTGCTCCCCTAAAAAGTAGTTGACATTTTAGGGCAAGTCGATGCGATACTTTATGTGCTTTATGGTTAATCTGTAGAGTTTGGGTTCACCGATTAATAATCAATGTTATAGACTCCACGTAACCAGAGTTCGGTTTAAGAAACCGGTCAGTATTAGGTAGCGCTACCTGAGGCTGTTTTAACCCTTCGGGGTATATTATACTGGTATTGAATTAATTCAGGACAACGTCGAGAGGTTTCCGTTTTGATTGAAACGTCAAGAAGCTCGAGGCATTTTATCCCGGAGCTTTAAAAAACGTTGGTAGCGTGACATCGGAATGGTTCCTTGTTCGGCCGCTGCTCTGACCGCGCAATCCTTGTCATTGACATGACGGCAATTATTGAAACGGCAGTGGTCGATTAATGGTTGAAATTCGCGGTAACCGTAAGCCAGTTGCGCTTCGGAGAGTCCGTCGAGTCCGAAAATGGCGACGCCGGGGCTGTCGATCAGATTGCCGCCGGACGGAAGATGATAAAGCGTCGCGGCGGTCGTTGTGTGCCGACCGTGTTTCGTGGTGGCGCTGATGGTATTGGTTTTTAGATCCTTGTCGGGAATCAGCGCATTGGTCAATGACGATTTGCCGACGCCGGACTGGCCGGTCAGAATGCTGGTTTGGTCTGTCAGTGCGAGTTTAAGCTGATCTAATCCGTGTCGATGTGTGGCACTGACACGGAAAATCGAATAGTCTAGATTCTCATAGATAGCCAGTTCGTCGAGTAAGGCGGTCTGAGGATTCAGGTCGGTTTTGTTATAGACCAAGGCTGCATCGATATTGCGATTTTCGCAAATGGCCAAGTATTGATCGATCAGCAAAAAATCGCAATAGGGTTCGGGAGCGAAGACCACGAAAACGGTATCGATATTCGCGGCTACCGGCCTGACTTTGTCGTTCCTGGAGGGGCGCGTCAGGAGGGAGCGTCGTGGCAGAATCTCTTCGATACTGCCTTGATCGGGCGCCGAAAGTTGCCATAAAACTTTATCGCCGACCGTCACGGTTTCGAGCTTCCGTTTCGGTTGGCAAAGCACGGTTTTACCGTCGCTCTCGACGGCAATACCTTGACCTAAATGCGCGATGACGAGCCCTTCCTGAAGCGGGCTCATCCGTTTGCCGCAAGCTTGGTTTCCAGGTGCGCGATGCGAATGGCAGCCGGTGGATGACTATAATGGAAGGCCGAATATAACGGGTCCGGTGTCAACGTGCTGGCATTTTCTTCGTAGAGCTTAACTAGACCGCTGATCATCTTATCGGCGCGAGCATTCGCGGCGGCAAAGTCGTCGGCTTCGAATTCGAATTTACGCTGAAAATATGCACTGATCGGCTGCATAAATGGCGTGAAAACCGGCGAAACCAACGTGAACAGTAGCAAGGCAGCGGCGTTCGACGCTTCTGAAACGCCCAAGCCACTGAAAAACCAAGGCTTGTCGATCAACCATCCGAGAATGGCCAGGCTAATTAGACTCATGATCGAACTGGCGACCAACATTTTAATGACATGCTTACATTTGAAATGCCCCAGTTCGTGCGCCAGTACCGCTTCAAGTTCTTCTTCCTCGAGAGAATTAACTAAGGTATCGAAGAACACAATGCGTTTGTTGTTGCCAAGGCCTGTAAAATAAGCATTACCGTGTCCGGAGCGTTTCGAACCGTCCATGATGAAAATACCTTGGCTGTTGAAGCCGCAACGGGCTAGCAAGCCTTGTATACGCCGTTTCAGCGATCCGTCTTCCATCGGTGTGAATTTATTGAACAGCGGGGCGATAACGGTCGGAAATAGCCAGCTCATCAATAGTGAAAAACTGATGAGAATGGCCCAGGCCCAAAGCCACCATAACGAACCGATGCTGTCCATGACCCAAAGGATCAAGGCCAAAATCGGTAGTCCGATCGCCAACATCAAACCCAGTTGCAGTAACTGATCCTTAATGAACTGTTGCGGTGTGCTTTTATTGAAGCCGTATTTTTCTTCGATTACGAAGGTTTGATAAATATGCGTCGGGACTTCCACCAAGGTCATGAATAATATGATCGTTGCGACCGCGCCCAAACCGGTAAGCATCGGCGACAGTTCGAATCCGGACCATAGATTGAAAGCATATTCGATGCCGCCGCCCAGCGTAATCAACAAGAGAAATACCAAGCCTATCAGGCTGTCAATCTTGCCGAGCTTGCCTTTATCTATCGTATAGTCGGCGGCTTTCTGATGGGCTTCTAGCGAGACTTTATCCTTGAAGGCATCGGGTACCGCGTCGCGGTGTTTCATAACATAATCCGATTGCCGCATGGACAGCCAAAACTGAATCGAATAGGAAACAATCAGCGCAAAAAGGAAGATAATGGTAAAAGTATTCATTATATAAAGCGTCAAGGTTGAGAAGTAGGCATACAGAGTAGCCAATGCTATAATTTCGCGCAACTTTAATCATACAGGGAATTAAAATGGAGCAAGTGTCATCTCGTCTGATTTGGATCGATCTCGAAATGACCGGTCTCGATCCGGATAACGATGCGATTATCGAGATTGCCACAATCGTTACCGACAAAGACCTTGAAATTCTAGCTAAAGGCCCGGTGTTGGCGATTTATCAAGATGAAAAAGTGCTGGCCAAGATGGACGAATGGAATCAAACGCATCATGGTCAATCCGGTTTGCTCGAGCGTGTACAAACATCGACTGTCGATGAAGCCGAAGCCGAACATCAAACCTTGGAGTTTTTAAAGCTATGGGTTCCCGAAGGCGTATCGCCGATGTGCGGTAACAGTATCGGCCAGGATCGGCGCTTTATGTATCGTTCGATGAAAAAACTCGAAGCTTATTTTCATTATCGTAATCTGGATGTGTCGACCCTGAAAGAACTTGCAGCCAGATGGGCGCCTACGGTCAAGGATGGTTTCGTCAAGAAAGAAGCGCATCGCGCCTTAGACGACATTGTCGAATCGATCGAAGAGCTCCGTTACTATCGGAAACATTTCATCAGGTATTAATGTTAAATCAAGTTATTGCGGTCGCCGTAGGCGGGGCTTGCGGTTCCGTGCTTCGATTTTTGGTGTCGACCGGCGTCTATCAATGGTTGGGGCGAGGCTTTCCGTACGGTACATTGGCGGTCAATGTAATGGGTTCCTTTTTGATGGGGCTGTTAGTCGAAGTATTGATACTGCAGCGCGTCGCGATGACCGTCGAATACCGTGCCGCGATTCTGGTCGGATTATTCGGGTCGTTTACGACCTTTTCGACGTTTTCTTTGGAAACCGTTTATTTAATCGAGCAAGGTAGTTTCGGCAAGGCCGCGTTAAATATCGGCGTTAGCATCGCCGCTTGCTTAATTGCCGTCTGGGTCGGTCTGCTCAGCGGACGCTTATTGATGCTTTATTCAGGCGGCGTGATTCGTTCAATGGGTTGGGCGTTTCCGTATGCGATGGCAACGATCAATGCGCTTGGCGCCTTATTGATCGGTTTGGTGGCTTCGTTAATCGTCGAAAAAATTGCACTATCGCCTGAATACCGCGCTGCGGTAATGATCATCGGTGCCGGCGCGTTCGTGACTTTTTCGGGTTTGTATTTGATTCTATATTTAATTGAAGACGAGCATCCGCTCGACCTCAATGTGAATTGGATGCTAAGCGTTTTTTTGAGTAATGCGATTTTTTGCGGATTGGCGCTTTGGTCGGGTTATTGGATAGGGAAAAAGCTATGAAGTCGAAACCGGTAACAGTCGTTCGTATTTACGCATTGGAAGGCAAGGCAAGCTCGGGCGAAATCGTCGACATGTTGCACAATGAACAAGCGATTTCAGGCGTCAGTGTATTTCGAGCGATCGAAGGTTATGGAGAGAACCGGGAAATGCATACGACATCTCTGTTAGCGCTGTCCGTGGATTTGCCGGTGGTCGTCGAATTTTATGACGAGCCTGAAAAAGCCGAAAATGCGATCATCGCATTGCGGTCCCGGTTCGAGTTGCCGCACATTGTCACCTGGCCGGCGGTCGCGCCTATCAGCGTAGATTCTTGATGTTCCATGATTTTAGAAATCTAGGATAATTATTCTATAAAAGCGTTCTTAGTACTCTTAGGAATACTTTTTTTATTACAAGGTAAAAAAAAGTCCAAATGTTAGATCCTCGTTTATTTAGATCCGATCTCGATTTTGTTCAACAGCAACTGATGCGCCGTGCGTTCGAATTCAATGCGGCCTTTTATTCCGAATTGGAGGCCAAGCGTAAGGCGATACAAGTCAAAACGCAGGACCTGCAAAACGACCGTAACAGCCGGTCGAAGTCGATCGGCAAGGCCAAAGCAAATGGCGAAGATATTCAGCCCTTGCTCGATCAGGTCCAACATTTAGGCGACCAGTTGAAAGCGGCGGAAACCGAGCTCAGCGACATCCAGTCCAAAATGACCGAATTGATGGAAGGGATTCCGAATATCTTAGACGATTCGGTGCCGGACGGCCGCGACGAGGAAAGTAACGTCGAAATTAGCCAATGGGGCGAGCCGACGCAATTCGATTTCGAAGCGAAGGATCATGTCGAATTGGGAGCGAAAGTCGGCGGCATGGACTTCGAATTGGGCGCGAAGATTGCCAGTGCGCGTTTTGTCGTGTTGCAAGGACCGCTGGCGCGCTTGCAGCGGGCGCTTATTCAATTTATGCTCGATACGCACGTCAGCGAACATGGCTATACCGAAACCTATGTACCGTTTCTGGTCAATGCGCAGAGTTTGCGCGGTACCGGACAGTTACCGAAATTCGAGCAGGATTTATTCAAAGTTGGAAGCGAGCCGCCGTATTATTTAATCCCGACTGCCGAAGTGCCAGTGACCAATATCGTGCGCGACGAAATCGTCGATGCTAAGAATATGCCCTTGAAGTTCGTTTGTCATACGCCGTGTTTTCGAAGTGAAGCGGGTGCTTACGGCAAGGACGTCAAAGGCATGATTCGTCAGCATCAATTCGAAAAGGTCGAATTGGTGCAGATCGTTAAGCCGGAAGACTCCGAGGCCGCTCATGAAGAATTGACTGGGCATGCCGAAACGATTCTGAAAAAACTTAAACTGCCGTATCGTAAAGTGTTGTTGTGTGCCGGCGATACCGGTTTTTCATCGGCGAAAACCTATGACTTGGAAGTATGGTTGCCGGGGCAGGGCGTCTATCGGGAGATTTCGTCATGCAGCAATTTCAAAGATTTTCAGGCAAGGCGCTTGCAGGCACGTTGGCGCAATCCCGAAACCGGCAAACCGGAATTGGTTCATACGCTGAATGGTTCCGGGTTGGCTGCAGGAAGGACATTGATTGCGGTGATCGAAAATTATCAGGACGAGCAAGGGATAATTCATGTGCCGGAAGTGTTGCGGCCTTATATCGGTGGCATTGATGTCATTGAGTAATGCTAGTGAATAGTGAGCAGTTAATGGTGAATGGGCGGCTCTTGGAGTCCTTTGTGGGAGCGACGCCTTCGTCGCGACTGGCGAATCCTAAGACGTTTATTCCATACGCATCAAGCTAAGAATGTCGCTAAAATTAACTCACTTAATTGCCAAGGTTTTATTTAGGATTTGGTCATAAATAACTTCCCTTTTTTGGAGGGGCGGTTGCTCGATTGGCAGGTGTTGGCGGCAGGGCAGATTTTTGCTCCTCGGCAATTGCTGAGTTACATGGATGTAATGAATGCAGAAAATGCAGGAGCATTTTTCTGCCCTGCATCGCTTAAAGCGCCTACTGTTGGTGCCCTAATACATGCCATCCATGGCGTAATGCAAAATCTGCATTCATGCCATCCTTGGCAATCAATTACCGCCGTCAAGCCTACATGGACGTATTCACCCAGCACCTATATTCCATAGTCCATTGGCTATGGTTAACTATCTTGGATAATTTAGGTGCTGGGTTTACGGCGTCCTGTCAAGCGAGTTACCGAACCCTCGACAAAGCTCATAACTCCAGAAAGTTATTTTTCGCGAAATCCTTAGAGCGATTCGAGGGCTCCGGTATAAGCCGTGGGAGCGATCCCCAGATCGTCCCTCACCTAACGCTAGGTGAGGGAAAGCCCGGAAGCTTGGATAACCAACAAATGGTATCGAAGCCGAAAACGCCAAGGCTTCGATAAAAATCATCGGCTGCCAAGTATCAATAGCTTCGACATCGCGACGTAGGCGTCGCTCTCACAGAAGATATTTAACCCGCCCCTTTTTCTTTGGATCGACTCAGTAAAAGCCATGAAAATGATCAAACTATTATTCATACTCAGTTTTTTACTAATAGCTGGCCATCTTCATGCCGAACCGATTCTTCGGATGTCTACAACTACCAGCACCGAACATTCGGGTTTGTTGTCGGTCTTGAATCCTGTTTTCGAAAAACGGTATGGCGTCAAGGTGCATGTGATTGCGGTCGGAACCGGCAAAGCCTTGAAGCTCGGTGAAAACGGCGATGTCGATTTGATGTTGGTGCATGCGCCCGAAGCGGAAATAGCTTTTGTTAATGCCGGCTATGGAGTCGATCGTGTGCCTGTGATGCATAATGATTTTGTCATCGTAGGTTCCAATGCCGATCCGGCTCGAGTCAGCGCTTCCGGATCGGTCAATGAAGCTTTTGCAAGAATAGCACGGAACCGGTCGGTATTTATTTCTCGTGGCGATGAGTCTGGAACGCATCTGAAAGAGAAGGAAATTTGGCGCGAGTTAAAAATCGAGCCTCAAGGATCTTGGTATATATCGACCGGACAAGGCATGGGCGCCGTATTGCAAATGGCCGATCAAAAACGAGCCTACGCCTTGACCGACCGGGGTACATTCATTTCCTATCAAGATAAAGTCGAAATCGGTATTGTTTTCGATAATGATCCGACGTTATTCAATCCGTATCATCTCATTGCCGTCAATCCCAAACGCTATTCCACCGCTCAATACGAATTGGCTAGGCAATACATTGCATTTCTCACCGGCAAGCAAGGGCAATCATTGATAGCCGGCTTCAAACGGTCGGGGCAGCAGTTGTTTTATCCAGATGCCATTAATGTGCGGTGATCAGTCAGATAAGTTTTTTTGAGTAGTCGATTGCATTTTATGCGATTACTCATAAAGAATCGTTAAATATGCTAATCTTTGTAGGTTTATTACTATCACTATTATTATTCAAGCATGATTGTTGTTGGCATTGGCGCATCTGCGGGTGGATTGGAGGCTTTGCTTCCGTTCGTGTCGCATTTATCGTCGGATACCGGGATGAGTTTTATTGTGGTGCAGCACAGTTCGGCCGATCAGCCTAGCTTGTTGGCCGAATTATTACGCAAAGAAACGACTCTGCCGGTTAACGAAGCTAAAAACGGTGCTCGTTTACAGACCAATACTATTTATGTCGCTCCTCACGATTTCGATATTGCAATCGACAACAATCATTTCAAATTAAGCCGGCCGCCTTCTAACCAAGTTCCTAAGGCTTCAATCGATTATTTTTTTAAGAGTCTTGCCGAGTCATGCCAAGATAAGGCCATAGCCATTGTTTTCTCAGGAGCCGGTAGCGACGGCGCGAATGGCTTGAAAGCCGTCAAAGCGGCGGGCGGCATTACGATGGCTCAGCTCCCGGAATCGGCTAAATTCAGCAGTATGCCGAAGGCCTCGATCAATTGTTCCGATGTCGATTTGGTGGTTGAGCCGGCGGAGGCCGCCGGAAAGTTAGCCGCGATAGCGCGTAATTTCGAAAAGAATCTTGGAAACAATCCGGCGCAAGGCGCGCCGGATGCGGTCAACTTGTTGATCGACCGCATCTTGAGTGCGACCGGAATGGATTTCGTGAATTACAAAAGCAGTACGATCAACCGGCAAATTCATCGTCGAATGGCTATTTTGCAAATCGAAGACTTCGATGAATATGTCCGGTTTTGTTTGGATAACACAGAAGAGCTGTCACGCTTGGCTTTCAGCTTCTTGGTTTGCGTAACGTCTTTTTTTCGAGACGAACAGTCATTCGAGGCATTGAGAGATGCGCTCAAAACGATTGTCAACGCTAAGTCTCCGGGCGATGAAATCCGTATTTGGGTGCCCGGTTGCGCGACCGGCGAGGAGGCTTATTCGATTGCGATGTTATTAATGGAAGAGCTCGGTGCCGCAATTTCCCGCTATCGGGTGCAAATTTACGGTACCGATATCAACGCCAATGCGATACGAATCGCCCGGAGAGGCGAGTATAACGAAATTGCCTTACAGGGTTTAAGTCGAGAATTCCGAGAAAAGTATTTTTTGCCGCTGGAACAAGGCTTTAGTATTAATCGGAGCCTGCGGGATTTGGTTATTTTTTCGCGTCAGGATTTGATCAAGAATCCGCCGTTTATTCGCCTGGATTTAATCAGCTGTCGCAATCTTTTGATTTATTTAAATCAGACGATGCAGGAACAGGTGCTCAAGAATTTTCATTATTCATTGCTGAATAACGGAATTTTGTTTCTCGGGCAGGCCGAGTCGTTATGGAAACTGAACGATGCCTTTACACGGCTCGATCGTAACAATAAGTTATTCGTCAAAAACAGTACCCTCGTCATTCGTCCCGATTTAAATGCCAAAAAAACGATCGATTTCGCAGTGACGGAAAATGACCGTGGCAGCAATCCGGTTTTCCCGGCCCATAGAATAGTGGGTCAGGATAAGCTATTTGAAAAATATGTGCCGCCTAGTATTCTTTCGACGCGAGAGGGTCGCGTTCTCGAGTTTTATAATCACTGCGAAGATTTTATTAAAATTCGGCAAGGCAAGGCGGATTTTAATCTATTCTCGATCATCGATCCGGTTTTCAAAACCGAACTAAGAGCATTTTGCCATCAGGCGTTATCCAATAATCAGCCTGTCAAGAGTCCGCCTTTGACCTTGGTTTTCGAAGGCAAGAGCTATCATTACCGGATTTCGGTTGTGCCGGTTTATCACCAATTGGCTAACGATAACTTATTGCTGATTTCATTCGAGCCCGTTGCCGAGCATTCCGATATTAGCCCCCCGGATCGTGAGGCGGCGCTATGTATTACCGAATTGGAACATGAGCTGCAAACGACTCGCGAGACTTTGCGAACCGTGACCGAAGCGTTGGATAACTCGGTCGGCGAATGGCAAATCATGCACGAAGAAGCGCAGGCAACTAACGAAGAACTCCAGTCGACCAATGAAGAGTTAGAAACGTCTAACGAGGAGTTGCAATCGATCAACGAGGAATTAACCTTGGTGAACGATGAATTGACCGTTAAAACGAAGGAGTTAGGAGAGTTAAACGACGATTTGAGAAATATACTGGAAAGCATCGAAATGGCCGTGATCGTGATCGATAGTCGGATGCGAATCACTCGTTATAATGGAGTCGGTCAGCGTTTTCTTCAACTGAATTCGATGGCAAACGGTAATCTCACAATCGAATCGTTGGAAATATTATTCGATTGTGAAAATCTAGTCGGTCCTGTGCAACAAGTGATACAGACACAACAGAGTGTCCTGATAAAGAAAGAAAAACAGGGGCGACATTATGATCTCACGCTTTATCCCTACCGGAGATTAGCCCGTAATGAAGTGACAGGGGCCGTGTTGACCATCGAGGATGTTACTTCGCAATACTTGGCCGAACAGCAGATTCGTCTATCGGCTAGTGTGTTCGATGCCGCTAATGAAGCCATCGTGATTACCGACGAAAATAACCGGATTATTTCAGTCAATCCGGCATTCACTGAAATTACGGGCTACAGTAAGAACGAAGTATTGGGAAAAGACCCGAAAATACTTAATTCCGGTAAGCAGACGAAGTCATTTTACCGAAATCTTTGGCATACTCTTGAGGAATCGGGAAGTTGGCAGGGCGAGATCTGGAACAAGCGTAAGAGTGGCGAGATTTACCCGGAATGGCTGTCGATCAGCGCATTGAAAGAAGCGGAAGGCGGAGTTTCGAAATATGTCGGTATTTTTTCGGATATCGGCGACTCGCTTCGGGCTCAACAATTGATTCATCAGCAGGCTAATTTCGATGCGCTGACTCAATTGCCTAATCGTAACTTGTTTTATGATCGATTACAGCAGGCTATTACCAAAGCGCACCGGGAACGAAAGCTATTCGGGTTAATGTTTATCGATCTTGACGGTTTTAAGGATATCAACGATGCGCTTGGGCATTCGCTAGGCGACCGCGTTCTACAAGAAGTTGCCGCACGCATGGCGCATGTCTTCAGGGAGTCCGATACTTTTGCCAGGTTTGGTGGGGATGAATTCACGGTGCTGGTCCCCAACTTGGAGTCCGAAACCGATATGATCGCGCCGACCGAAAAAATACTCGAAGCTATTCAAATGCCGATTCAGGCGGACGACCATGAGCTGAATATTACGGCCAGTGTCGGCATCACGATTTATCCGAATGACGGCCGAGAGGCCGAAACATTACTTAAAAATGCCGATAATGCGATGTATTCGGCCAAGGCGGAGGGCCGCAACGCCTATCGCTTTTTTACCCAAGAAATGCATGAGAAGGCGCAGCGTCAGCATCGTATCGTCAACGATATTAAAAATGCGGTTAAGTTCGAACGTTTCATTGTCTATTATCAGCCGGTCGTCGATTTGCAAAGCCAGCGTCTATGCGGCGCAGAGGCTTTAATCCGCTGGCAACATCCGGTGAGAGGGTTTATTTCGCCGGATGAGTTTATTCCGGTTGCCGAAAGCTTGAATCTTATCGGGCAGATTGGCGAGTTCGTATTAGCCAAGGCTTGTCATTTTATTGCCGGTTTGAATAGCGAATTGGAGACTGAGTTATCGATCGCGGTCAATTTCTCATCGTTACAATTTGTGAACGGCAGTTGTGTCGATAAATGGCTGGATATAATCAACCATAGTGGCGTCGGTGCGAATCATTTCGTTGTTGAAATAACCGAAAGCTTGATGATGAGCCACAAGGAGCATTATATTCGGCAATTGCAAAAACTGAGGTCTGAGGGCATTAAAATCGCATTGGATGATTTCGGCACCGGTTTTTCATCGCTCAGTTATTTGAAGAAACTGCCCGTTGATATTATCAAAATCGACCGGACTTTTATAAGGGATATACTGGTCGATCCGAGTGATGCTTCGCTCGTCGAGTCGATTCTAGATATCGCTAATAACTTTCGGCTCGAAGTCATCGCTGAAGGCGTTGAGGACGAAGGGCAGGCTGAATTTCTCAAGACTCGTCCATGTGCTTATGCGCAAGGTTATTACTACAGTAAGCCGTTGCCCGAAGACGAGTTTAAACAGTTCGCGATGGGCAAAAGAGTGTGTGACAAGATCGCGTAACAATTTTATCCGCACCCCTTCGCGCGGGGTATATACCCATCGTAGATCAAAATTCGGCACCGGGGTGTTCGTCAAAGGACGCCGTGAGTACGTCCATGTAGGCGCTATGCCAGCTCCATGCTGGCCCCTCTCCTAGCGTTAGGTGAGGGACCGAACACCCCGGCGCCTCTTTAAGCAATGCCGAAATTTGAAGTGAGAAAGGTATAGTTATTCGAGCGACCATAAATAGTCGACCACTTGATCGAGCTCTTCGTCGGTCAGTATTTTATTGCGTCCGTATGGCGGCATGCTGGTTTCCGGATTCAAAACGCTCGCATCCCAGATTTGTTGTTTCAATTGTTGCCGAGTTTTGAAGCGGGCGCTCAGGTTGTTTAGCGGTGGACCGATATTCCCGGGCGATTCGCCGTCTTCGATGGCATGGCAGGCTAGGCAATTGCCTTTGTCTCGGTCGAAAGCTAATTGTTTGCCTTGTTGTCGTATTGGGCCGGTATTCGTGGCGCAGGCCGCTATCAGTAAGGGCACAAGCACAGCGTATTGTCCGAAACCAAGCAAAGGCTGCGGTTTGTTCATGGGTTTGAGCACTCGAATAATGAATTAAACATTTTTGCCGATTGCTCAGTATCCCGGTCATACAGGCCACCGACCACGGCCAGCAAATCGGCACCGGCATCGATGAGTAGATTGCCGTTTTCAGGTAGGATGCCTCCGATCGCGACGATAGGAATCGTCAATTTTTGCTTGGCAAGTTGCAGTGTTTCCAGCTTTGCCGGTGAGGCAAGCGGTTTGGTGCCGGAAGCATAAAAGCGTCCGAATGCCGCGTAACTGGCGCCTAATTTTTCGGCTTCCAGGGCTCGCTCGATACTGTCGTAACAAGAAATGCCGACGATGGCATTGACACCAAGCCGATGTCTGGCCAAGACAATATCTTCATCATCCTTGCCGAGATGGACGCCGTCCGCGCCGATCGTTGCAGCCAGCTCGATATCGTCATTGACGATCAAGGGTACATTGGCCGCATGACAGGTTTCGAGTAGCGCCTTGGCGAGTTTCAAGGTGTCGGAAGGGTTTTTGTCTCGGTATTGCACCATCACCGCGCCGCCGCGTATCGCGGCGGCAACTTCTTCAATGATGGTTTCAACTGTTTTGTTATCGGTTTGAGTAATCGCGTAAAGCCCGCGTTTAGGCATGTTCATGCGTCGTTTTCCATCCAAAAAAGTCGATTCGGGTTGTGCTGGCTTTTTCCGGGCCGATAAGCATTTTCGAGAGCGTTCCAGGTATAGTCTTGAGCTTCGTTGACCGCTGAAAATGGCGCGAGTCCATGAGCGATCATTGCGGCAATCGCGGATGCCAGTGTGCAGCCGGAACCGTGATAACTGTGTGGGAGACGTTCCCAATGAAACGACTCGAGTAGCGCGCCATCATGATACAGCCGGTTGCACACGGTGTCGCTTTGTTCGTGCGTGCCGGTGACCAATACATATTGGCAACCTTTATCTAATAAACTCAACGCGGCGTCATTGAGATCTTGCCGGCCGCTCAGTTTGCGCGCTTCGACGCTATTGGGCGTCAGTACGGTTGTGCAGGGCAATAAGAGGTCGTTGATAGCGTCTATCAATTGTTCGCCGGCTAGTTCGGTGCCGCCGCCGGCCGCCAGAACCGGATCGAGAACGACCGGAATGTTAGGATGTTGCTCAAGAATAGTACCGATGGCCTTGGCGGTTTCATAATGCCCGATTAGGCCGATTTTGATCGCTTGTATCGATAAGTCAGCCATTATGGTATTGGCTTGGTCAACGATGTCGCCGGGTTTTTGCGGAATGAGTTTTTTGACATTACCCGTATCTTGTTCGGTCAATGCCGTTATGACGCTGGCGGCATGACAGCGGTGGCTGATCAATGTTTCGATATCGGCTTGTATGCCGGCTCCGCCGCTGGGATCGTGGCCGGAAAAGCAAAGAACGGTAGGATGTGTAGTGGTCATGTAATAATTACTTGGTTGGCATGAAAAATTGGCGCGGGATATGTCTATCGTAGATCAAAACGGTTTAACGACGGCCAGTATCACGATTCCGACTAAAAACAGCACCGGCACTTCGTTCATCCAGCGGTAATAAACATGGGAGCGGCGGTTGCGGTCGTGTTTGAAGTCGAATAGCCAAATGCCGCAGAAAATATGATAGATCACCAGTAGAAATAACAACGCCAATTTGGCATGCAGCCAGCCGCTTTGTCCGTATAGAGCCCAGGCATAATCGATCAGCATCCAGATGCCGAAGATAAACGTGACGATCATACCCGGCGTCATGATGCCGAAAAATAGTTTTCGCTCCATGACTTTGAAACGTTCGTTGCTGATATCGTCGCTACTCATTGCGTGATAAACGAACAGACGCGGCAAATAGAATAAACCCGCGAACCAGGTAACCATGAAGATCAGATGTAAAGCTTTTAACCAGAGCATAAATCAACCTTTTAATTGTGTGCGATTGGAAGAGCATTTAACCATGAAGAGCAGGAAGTTTCTCGTTCCCAAGCTGAAGCTTGGGAACGAGGTAATCAATGCGACTTTTCATATCCTTTAGGTCGAATGCGCCTATTTTATGCAAAGCAATCGTGCCGTCCGGCTTGATTAAAAAGGTTGTCGGGGTTAGGCGCACGTCGCCGAAAGCCTTGGCGTGCTCGGCTTGCAGATCCAGCGCGACTTTGTACGGAATTTGCTTGGCGCGGGTCATTTCGACGACATGGTTCGGTGGATCATAGTACATTGCTACCGCTATTATTTCCAAGCCGCGCTCATGATACTCCCGGTACAATTCGATCAAATGCGGAATTTCCTTAATGCAGCTAGGGCAGTCGGTAGCCCAGAAGGTGACGATGACCGGATTACCTTGCCAATCCTTCAGTTTGATTTTTTCTCCGGTAATACTCATGAACGTAATGTCGGGGGCCGCCATCGATGCCGGGTTGAACGCGATCCAGGCGGCTGATGCGATTAAAACGGCGACGATCAATCCGATGAACCACTCTTTGGTTTTCATGAGGTTTTTAATGTTTTGTTGGGATTTTGACAGGACTTGCGATCGAAATCGATCTCGAACTGTCTTTTTTGCTTGATTACGATTAACCGATTATAGCAAAGCTGTTAAGCTATGCACTTTCTGAGCCCCATTTCAAGATATTGACATCCATGTACAAAATACTCATCTCCGACAAGCTGGCTGAAGCCGGCATTAACTATTTGAATGATCGAGACGATATTCATATTCATATCGAAACCGGACTTAACGAAGACGGTCTTTGCGAAATAATCGGCGATTTCGATGCCTTGTTGATTCGTAGCGATACAAAAGTGACCGAGAAAGTTCTCAAAGCGGCTTCACGTTTGAAAGTTGTCGGTCGCGCCGGTATCGGCGTCGATAATGTCGATTTGGCCGCTGCAACCGAACAAGGCGTCATCGTTATGAATACGCCCGATGCCAATGCGACGACTACCGCCGAATTGGCGATAGCGCATTTGTTGTCGCTGAGTCGTCATTTGCCGTTTGCCGACCGTTCGATTCGCGCAGGGAAATGGGAGCGTTCCAAATTAATGGGGTCCGAAGTGGCGCATAAAACGTTGTCGATACTCGGTTTCGGCACGATTGGGCGCATCGTTTCTCAACGGGCTTTAGGATTGGGAATGCAGGTCATCGCATACGATCCGTTCGTTACCCCGGAAATCTTCGAAAGTTATGGCGTCAAACCGGTCGATCTCGACGAATTGATTGAAAAGGCCGATTATTTGACCTTGCATTGTCCGTTGATCGAAAAAACCAAAAACATCATCGGGCGCAACCAATTGGCTCGAATGAAAAAGAGTTCGATGCTGATTAACTGCGCCCGAGGCGGTTTGATCGACGAAGCCGCTCTTTACGATGCGCTTATTAATAATGATATCGCCGGAGCGGCGTTGGATGTTTACGAACATGAACCGCCGGTTAATTCGCCGTTGTTGGCGTTGGACAATATTGTTTTTACGCCGCACCTGGGCGCGTCGACCAGTGAAGCTCAAGTCGCGGTCAGTGTCGAAATCGCACGCCAGGCCGTGACCTATTTAACGACCGGCGAGGCGGTCAATGCGCTCAATTTGCCAAGGATGTCTGCCGAGCAGTTAAAAAAAGCCAGCCAGTTTATGAGATTGGCCAATATCCTCGGCAAGGTCTTGGCCAACTTGGCGACGAAGCCGATCGAACGGGTCGAGGTTGCTTTATTGGGCAAAGCATCCGAAGTCGAGGCTCGTCCGGTATCGGTCGAGGCCTTAGTCGGTTTGTTGGCCGGTAAGTTGTCGACCCCTGTTAATCGGGTCAATGCCGAGAGAATCGCCAAACGGCAAGGTATCGCCTTAGTCGAGTCGAAAACCGAGGAAACACACGATTATTTGTCGTTGGTCAAAGTTACCGGTTTTTGCGGAGATCAATCGATTGCCTTGTCCGGAACGCTCCTCGGCGAATCGCATCCGCGCCTGGTTCAAATCGATCGCTTCGAAATAGAAGTCGCTCCCGAAGGTACGCTGATTGTGACTCGTCACGATGACAAGCCAGGTGTCATTTCGGCCATCAGTGCGGTACTCGGCAATTCCAATATCAATATCACTCGCATGGAGGTGAGTGCGGCTGACGAAGAGGAGCGTGCCATGGCGGTGATCAGCATTTCCGAGCCTTTAACCGATGAAATACTGGGACAGTTGTGCGATGTGCCGGCGGTTTTCCAAGCGACGCAGATTATTTTATGAGATTCGATCGAATTTGTTTCGATTTCGACAGCACCTTGAGTCGGATTGAAGGCATTGACGAGTTGGCCGCGCGCTTAGGGCAAGGCGATGCCATTGCTAAATTGACCGATGCAGCGATGAATGGCGAAGTGCCGCTGGAGGCCGTGTATGGACAACGTTTGGATTTGATCAAGCCGGACCGAGCGGCGATCGACTGGCTGGCCGAGCGATATCTAAGCGAAATCGTCGACGGCGTTACCGAATTATTTGCCAGATTACGCGCCGATTGCCGCGAAGTCTATATCGTTAGCGGCGGCATTCGACAGTCTATTTTACCGATGGCGGCTTTTTTGAATGTGCCGGAGAGTCATGTAAATGCGGTCGATGTTTTTTTTAATGAAGACGGGACTTATATCGATTTCGACCGCGACTCGGTTTTAGCTAGAGCCGGAGGTAAAGCCGAAATCTGTAAGCGTTTAAAACAGAATGGCTTGTCGCTGGCAATGGTCGGCGACGGCAATACCGACTTGGAAGCGAAGCAGGCCGGAGCATGTTTTATCGGTTTCGGCGGTGTAGTCGACCGGCCTAAAGTTCGGGAGCACGCTGATTACTACGTTGACGATGCGTCGTTGCTTGGTGTGTTGGATTATATTTCTTAACTGATGGCGAAATGTTAAAATCCGCCGTTTTAAAAGTTTTAGAGAGACGCAATGGCTGGACACAGTAAATGGGCAAATATCAAGCATAGGAAGGCCGGGCAGGATGCTAAGCGCGGCAAAATTTTTACCAAAATGATTCGTGAAATTTCAGTTGCGGCAAAGGCGGGCGGCGGCGATCCGGCTTCGAATCCGACCTTGCGCACCGCGATCGATAAGGCGCTGGGCGCCAATATGAAGCGCGATACGATCGACAATACGATCAAAAAAGCAACCGGAGCGCTGGAAGCTGAAAATTACGAGGAAGTGCGCTATGAAGGCTACGGACCGGCCGGTGTTGCGATCATGGTCGATTGTTTGACCGATAATCGCAATCGTACGGTCGGCGAGGTGCGCCATGCCTTCAGTAAGGCGGGCGGTAATCTCGGTACCGACGGTTCGGTAGCTTATTTGTTCAACAAAGTCGGCATTATCAGTTTTCCGGATTCGGTCGATGAAGATGCGGTGATTGAAGCAGCTCTCGAAGCCGGAGCCGATGATGTCGTAACCAACGAAGACGGGTCTATCGACGTCATCACGGCACCGGAGAGTTATATGGACGTTAAGGAAGCGTTGATTGCAAAAGATTTCAAGCCGGAAAATTCCGAGATAACGATGCAGCCTTCGACCAGTGCCGAGTTGAACGCAGAGGAAGCCGAAAAGTTGATGCGGCTGATCGACCGGCTCGAAGATTTGGACGATGTGCAAAACGTCTATTCGAATGCCGATATCAGCGATGAAATCATGGAGCAAATGTCCGTCGGTTGATCGCTTTCCGATTCATAAGTCTATTTTCCTAACGTTCATGAAGGCCTGGCCATCGCCCCGGCAAATGAAAGTTCTCTGGTGGGAGAGTGCGGTCACTCGCCCGACAGGACGCCGTGAACCCAGCACCTAAATTATGCGAGATAGTTATCATAGCCAAAGGGCTATGGAATTTAGGTGCTGGGTGAATACGTCCATGTAGGCTCGACGGCCGGCAGCTCGAACGCCAAGGACGGCGTGAATGCAGATTTTGCATGGAGCAAAAATCTGCCCTGCCGCCGACGCCTGTCGATCGAGCAACCGCACCCTCTCCGGAACCGGCATTGCCAGAACGGGGTTTTGCATATCGAAAAATTAGATAATGAATCATAATTTACGATCTTTCACAGTAAGGAATATGTACAAAATAACTTTTACGAGTAGTAGGCTTTGCGGAGGTTCAGTGACTCGCTTGACAGGGCGTCGTGAACCCAGCACCTAAATTCCATAGGTCTTTGGCAATGATTCAAAATCATGGTTTATTTAGGTGCTGGATGAATTATGCGAGATAGTTATCATAGCCAAAGGGCTATGGAATTTAGGTGCTGGGTGAATACGTCCATGTAGGCTCGACGGCGGAATCTGATTGCCATGGATGGCATGAATGCAGATTTTGCAGGAGCAAAAATCTGCCCTGCCGCAGACACCAGTCAATCGAGCCACCGAACCCCCTTCCAACAGTTGTCTAAGTTATTTCATGCTCGTTCCTAATAGGGTTTTCTCTTTAGTATTTTTCGAATGAAAAAACTTTTTTGCCGTTCACCCGCAACCGATATCATTACTTAGTGACCAAAATTTTAGGTATAGACCCGGGGTCTCGCATCACCGGTTACGGGATCATCGAGGATACGTCCCGTGGCGCGAAATATATTGCCAGCGGTAGTATCAGGGTCGGTTCGGATTATTTTCCGGACCGGTTGAAACTCATTTTCGAAGGACTGGTACAGGTGGTCGAGCTCTACCGGCCCGACCAAATGGCGATAGAACAGGTCTTCATGCATAAAAATGCAGATTCGGCACTTAAATTGGGCCAGGCCCGGGGTGCGGCTATCTGCGCGGTACAGGCGGCCGGTTTGCCGGTTTATGAGTATGCGGCCAGGCAGGTCAAGCAGGCCTTGGTCGGTAAAGGTAATGCCGAAAAAGCGCAGGTTCAGCACATGGTTAAAATTCTGTTAAATTTACAAGGCGACATGCAAATCGATGCCGGCGATGCTCTTGGGATTTGCCTGTGTCATGCGCATTACCAGCAAACCGCGCAACGTCTTCGGCTCGGAGTGCCCGGATGATCGGTTATTTGCGGGGGAAGCTGGCGAGTAAGGCGCCGCCGGTATTGGTGATCGATGTCAATGGCGTCGGCTATGAAGTTGAAGCGCCGATGACGACGTTTTACAACTTGCCCAAACTCGGTGAAGAGGTCAAGTTGTTCACGCATCTAGTTGTAAGGGAAGACGCGCATATCCTATTCGGTTTTGCGTCCGAATCCGATCGTTTGATGTTCAGAACCTTGATCAAAGTCAATGGTGTCGGGCCTAAATTAGCTTTGACGATCTTGTCGGGCCAAAGCGCCGAAGAGTTTCATCGTTGTATTCACAACAACGATACTCAGTCTTTAGTGCGCTTACCCGGTGTCGGCAAAAAGACCGCCGAACGCTTAATCGTCGAAATGCGCGACCGCTTACCCGAATTGGGCGGTTCGTCGGCTTCGGCCGAAAGTGGCGAGACGATATTACCGACGATTGCCGCGCAGCCGATTCAGGAGGCGATTAGCGCGTTATGCGCGTTGGGTTACAAACCGCAAGATGCGGGGCGAATGGTTCGCGCGATTCCTGCCGAAGGCAAAAGTTGTGAGGACATCATCAGATTAGCTCTGCAAGGGGCAGCGAAATGATTCAAAGCGACCGCTTGATCAGCGCCGAAGGTAGCAATGATGAAGAGCGCCAGGATCGAGCGATTCGGCCTAAGCGTTTACAGGATTATGTCGGCCAGCAAGAACTGCGGACGCAGATGGATATCTTTATCCGGGCCGCGCTCGGACGTAAGGAAGCATTGGATCATGTTCTGATTTTCGGGCCGCCGGGCCTTGGTAAAACCACCTTGGCCAACATCATCGCCGCCGAAATGAATGTGCATATTCGTCAGACTTCGGGGCCGGTGCTCGACAAAGCCGGAGATCTTGCGGCATTGTTGACCAACCTCGAGGCGCATGATGTCTTGTTCATTGACGAAATTCACCGTTTGAGTCCAATGGTCGAAGAAGTGCTGTATCCGGCGATGGAGGATTATCAAATCGATATTATGATCGGTGAAGGTCCCGCGGCCCGGTCGATCAAGCTTGATCTGCCGCCGTTCACGCTGGTCGGCGCGACGACGCGCGCAGGTCTTTTGACATCGCCGTTGCGCGACCGTTTCGGCATCGTGCAGCGGCTCGAATTTTATACGGTCGAGGAATTGGCGGCCATTGTGACGCGTTCGGCAAATTTACTGAAAATTGTAATCGAATCGGCAGGTGCTCATGAAATCGCACGCCGTTCGAGGGGAACTCCGCGCATTGCCAATCGATTATTGCGGCGCGTGCGCGATTTCGCCGAAGTCAAAGGCGACGGCAAGGTTTCCGAACAAATCGCCGGCGAAGCGCTGGCGATGCTCAAGGTCGATAATAACGGCTTTGATGCATTGGATAGAAAATTGCTTAGAACGATGATCGACAATTTTGCTGGCGGCCCGGTAGGGCTAGATACATTGGCGGCCGCGATCAGCGAAGAGCGAGGCACGATCGAAGATGTGCTGGAGCCGTATTTATTACAGCAAGGCTTTATCATGCGCACGCCCAGAGGGCGAGTCGTAACGCAGAACGCTTATCTGCATTTCGGCTTGCAGCCGCCGGTGCAAATGGGCGCGACCGACGAGTTGTTTACTTGAGAGGAAAGGTGAAAGGTGAAAGGTGAAAGCGGCACTTGACAAGTAGTCGAAATACTGCATTATTTCACTATTCACTATTCACTATTCACTATTCACTATTCACTATTCACTATTCA
>NZ_JBNGHF010000039.1:0-43793 GCF_050611805.1 Methylotuvimicrobium sp. | reverse complement strand
CTCTTTCCTCTTTCCTCTTTCCTCTTTCCTCTTTCCTCTTTCCTCTTTCCCCTTTAACCTTTAACCTTTAACCTTTAACCTTTAACCTTTCGCTTCGCCCATCATTTCCAAAGCCGCCTGATACAACACCTTCTTCCGGGCCCCGGTGATTTCTGCAGCCAAGGCTGCGGCGGTCTTAACAGAACACTCGTTTAAAAGAATCTTTAATACCGATAAATGCTCGGTACTCAATTCTTGATTATTTTTGTCGATGACAGCGCCTTCGACAATCACGACGAATTCGCCTTTGCGCATGTTTTCGTCGCTTTCGACTAATTCCAGCATCTCGTCCAAACGGCGCTTGACGATTGTTTCGTGTAATTTGGTGATTTCCCTCGCAATTACCAACTGCCTGCCCGCCGGCAATATTTGCGACATATCCTTCAATGCATCTAAAATTCGATGACTGGACTCATAGAAAACCCATGTCGATTCGCAATCCAACCGCTCCTTAAAAAATGCCTTACGTGCCGACGATGTCCGCGGCAAGAAACCTTCGAAAATAAAACGGCTCACAGGCAAACCTGCAGCAGACAAAGCGGCAATCAAAGCACAAGCCCCCGGAATCGGCGAAACCTCGATTCCGGCATCTTTGGCCATGCGCACCAAAGGCATGCCGGGATCGCTCAACAGTGGTGTACCGGCATCCGAGACCAGCGCGATATCGAGTCCTCCACGAATTTTATCGAGCAACCCGGCCGAAGCCGTTTCTTCGTTGTGCTGATGCAATGAGACTAAGCGATTGGCAATACCGTAATGCTGTAATAGCATTCTGACATGTCGAGTATCTTCAGCGGCAATCAAATCGACTTCCTTTAGCACGTCGACAGCCCGGAAACTAAAATCCGCTAAATTACCTATCGGCGTGGCAACCACGTATAATTTGCCGCATTGATTAGACATTGGATTCTCTCATCTGATTAAACCGAACTATTTTAAAGGTATACCCTTCTATGAGTCGCCATTTTCATTCGCCATTCTTGCTACTTTGCACTTTTCTCGCAGGGTGCATGCCTCCTCAAGACCGTGAACCGGCTTTCCCGGCAGACGCTCAAACGGCTAAAGCCTTCATGGACCAAGGCCAACCCGCCAAAGCCGCGCAACTTTATCGACGCATCGCCGACGAGCAATCCGAGTTTCAAGACCAATTACGCTTGTTTACGATCGAATCGTTAATCCAATCTGGCGATAGCGATACGGCTAAAAACTATGCCGACGCAATCAACCCGAATAATCTTACGTTGTTGCAACGCAACCAGCTTAATCTCTATTATGCGCAGATCGACCTCAGCTTCGGCAATGCGGAACAAGCGAGTGCCAGGCTAAATCTAGTCAAACCGCTGCAACTGTCGCGGTCCGATCAAATCAAATTTCATCAATCCAGCGCCTTTGCCTATTCATTAACCGGCGAACTGAAAAAAAGCGCTGCTTCGAGAGTCGAATTGAGCCATTTGCTGCCGCCCGCTCAACAACCGGCCAATCATGCCGCAATTCTTGAGACCTTAAGCTTGCTACCCCTAGCGACGCTGGAACAAACAAGCAGCGAAAGCACCAATGCTTTATCTGGATGGATGGCGTTAGCGCAATTACTCAAAACCAATCAGCATAATCGCGCTCTGCTGGATACCGCGCTGGATCAATGGCGGCAGAACTATCCTCATCACCCCGCTGACTCGGCATTTCTGCATGATTACCTGGCGCAATCGGCGCATGCCTTTAAGCAACCGGGTAAAATCGCCGTATTTTTACCCGAAACCGGCCCTATCGGACGCGCCGGGAAAGCGATTCGCGAAGGCATCATGGCCGCCTATTACCAGGATCGAAATGAAACCAAGCCCGGTCTTCGTTTTTACGACAGCGGTCAAAGCACACTACCAGTACTTTATCATCAGGCTATCGCCGAAGGCGCGGAAATGGTCATCGGCCCGCTCAGCAAAACCGAAATTGAAAGCCTAGCTGCATCATCTGATTTGAGCGTTCCGGTGCTTGCATTAAACCATGTTCCGGAAATAAACAAAGCCAACCTTTACCAATTCGGACTTAGCCCTATTGACGACGCCGAGCAAATCGCCAGTCTTGCCTGGTTCGAAGGCCGACAAAACGCCTTGTTATTGATACCCGATACCGAGCAAGGATTGAGAATCGGCGAATACATCCGGGATTTCTGGAACAAAGCCGACGCAAACCTGCTGGAAACTCAAACGTATCAAGCAAATCAGACTGACTTTTCCGAACCGATTAAAAAGCTATTGAATTTGGATGAAAGCAATCAGCGCTATCAAAAAATCAGACAATTCTTACCAACGGCCGTTTTCGTCCCGAGAATCCGACGCGATGCCGATGTCATTTTTCTGAATGCCTATGAAACGGCGGCGCGTTCAATCAATCCGCAATTGCGCTTTTTTCATGCCCAACACCTTCCGGTTTATGCCACGCCGCATATCTATAGCGGCCTACCTAACCCTCGGCTGGACATGGATTTAAACACGATCACGTTTTGCGACATTCCCTGGCTATTCGACAATGTTTACCAAGGCGAATTAAGTATCAATGCCTTACGCAGCACTTGGCAACAATTCCCCAGCGTTTATTTACGTTTGATGGCTATGGGTATCGACGCCTACAATCTGGTCCCCCATCTTGGTAAACTGAGCACCGTTCAATATCATGGCGCGACAGGCAACTTGCTGCTGACAAGGGACGGCCGAATCAAAAGAAACCTGGTTTGCGCCAAATTCAATCAAGGCGTTCCTAAAGTCATCGGCTTTGTTCAAAGCGCCAATGACGGCTACCAAAGCATCGCAGTTCCAAACGACGACTCGTATTAACAGACTTCATCAAGGAAAGCATTTGTTAAATCCATTCAAAGCCAAACACCTGGTCAGCGGCGAATCTGCCGAGGAAAAAGTTCACCGCTTTCTTATTGAGCAAGGACTGAAACCGGTGGCTCGTAATTTTCGCTGCCGCTTGGGAGAATTGGATTTGATCATGAAAGACAGAGAAACACTGGTAATTATCGAAGTCCGCTACCGTAAATCCAACCGTTACGGCAGTGCTTTGGAAAGCGTTACCCCGCAAAAACAATCGCGCATCATTGCCGCCACACGGTTCTATTTATCACGACACCCGTCGCCTTGTCCGATACGCTTCGACGTCGTTGCCGTTTCCGGCGATGCTAATATCGATTGGATAAAAAACGCCTTTTTAACTTGACTACTTCCATCATGTTACAAGAACGAATTACCCTGCATTTCAACGAAAGCCTACAAACTCTACAAGATACTTTGACCGGTCTCGGCGAAACGATCGAATTCGCCTCACAAAAACTAGTTACGGCGATATTAAACGACAACAAAATCCTTGTCTGCGGTAACGGCGCTTGTGCCGCAAATGCCGGACAGTTTTCGGCCGCGATGCTGAACCGATTGGAACGCGAACGCCCGGCCTTACCGGCGATTGCATTGACTGCCGATACTGCTGTTATTACCTCGATTGCCGCAGACTACCATTTCGACGACATTTTCGCCAAACAAGTCAAGGCCCTTGGCCAAAGCGAAGATATCTTGCTGGTCTTCTCCAGCAATGGCAATCCTGCCAACATCCTCAAATCTGTTACGGCCGCGCACGACAAAAATATATCGGTGATCGCATTGACCGGACATGATGGCGGTATGCTGGCACCGATTTTAAATACCTCGGACATTGAGATCCGAGTCCCCTCCAGTAACGATAGCCGGATCCAAGAAACGCATTTATTGATTAGCCACTGCTTATGCGATCTGATCGACCAACAAATATTCGGAAGCCTTTAACCTAGAAAAAGCGGTTCACTATGAATAATAAGAAGTTAATTCAATAACTTGCTGTAGGTTTGCATAGAACTTTCGCTCACCGAATAGGCTAATGAGAATGTTTAGGTTTTTTCTTGAAATCCTTCATGAGCTTCATGGTTAAACTGCCGATTTTAGATTTAACGCTAAAGTTTCATTCTTTTCAAACTAACGCTCATGAAGATCCCTCCATCGCCCCAACAAATGGAAACTCGGCCTGGGAGGGTGCGATCACTCGCCCGACAGGACGCCGTGAATACGTCCTTGCAGGTTCGACGTCGGCTTTCCCTGCCGCCGACACCTGTCAATCGAGCAATCGAACCCTTCATGAAATAGGGACGTCGTTATTTATAACCAAATCCTTACCGCACACAAAGTCTAGTTTGATACATTTGACTCATCTACCTGTTCTATGCCTGCTCGGTCGGCAATCGACTTCGGAAATTCCTTTTTCACTTTTACACCGAGATCGACGAAGCTACCGGCCTGCCGAATCAGGTTGCCGTTTCCAGTCGTCAATTTATTCATGATGCCGTCGTATGTTTGCCCGACTGTTGCAAGTTGTCTGCCGAGCTTTTCGAAGTCTTCGACAAACCCCCTGATTTTATCGTACAGTACTCCGGCTTTGTCGGCGATCGCGCGCGCGTTTTCATTCTGGCGTTCATAGCGCCAAATATTGTCGACGGTGCGTAGCGTAGCCAGCAACGTGGTCGGCGTGACTACGACGATTTTGTGTTCGAAGGCATCATTGAACAGTTTTTCATCAGCCTGAAATGCAGCCATGAATGCCGCTTCGATCGGCATGAACAACAGCACGAAATCGAGAGAACGCAGGCCCTTTAAGTCGGAATAGTCTTTACCGCTCAAGCCTTTAATGTGTTCGCGCACGGCTTGCACATGGGCCTTGAGCGCCGCTTCACGCTCTTGGTCGTCCTCGGTCGAACAATATTTTTCATACGCCAGGAGCGATACTTTCGAGTCGATCACGACATCCTTATTTTCCGGCAAACGAACAATCACATCCGGCTTGAACAAGCGATTATCTTGATCCCTGAATGCGCCTTGAGTCTCGTATTCGACGCCTTTGCGCAAACCGGATTGCTCCAAAACTTTTTCCAGAATCATTTCTCCCCAATTGCCTTGTGTTTTCTTGCTGCCTTTGAGCGCACGGGTCAAATTCAATGCTTCCTGATTCATTTTTTCGGTATCGCGACGTAGCGAGATGATTTCCTGGCGAAGAGAAATGCGGTCTTTGGTTTCGTTGTCGTAAATATTCTCGATGCGAGTCTTGAAATCTCCGAGCTGCTGCCGAAGTGGGGCAACAATATGATCGAGCGCGGTTTTATTATGTTCGGCGAATTGCTTGCCGCGTTCCTCGAAAATTTTGGCGGCCAGATTTTCGAATTGGGTTTTGAGTTGTTGTTCGGCTTGCTGCAGCAATAGCAGTTTTTCCGATGCGCTTTTACCTTGTTCTTCGAGCCGGGCATGCAGGTCGGCGTTCGCGGTTTTGGTTCTGAGTAACTGTTGTTGTAAATGATCGCATTCGCTCTCCTTGGCATCGAGAGTTTTAAGTTTTTCCTCCGCGACGGCTAGGCGAGTTAGCATTTGCTGATTGTTTTTTTTCTCTCGAAGGTTGAATAGCAGCACCGATACAATGCCGGCGAGAAATCCGATCAATAATACAACCGATCCGGGTATTTGGTTTAGTAATTCCATTAGGCTTGTTCAAGAGTCAAAGAAAATAGCACGCTGATAACCAACAATTCCCAATTTGAACATGCTCTCGGAGTTGAGGGTGTGACGCATGCTTGTCGAAGAACGCCGTGAACCCGTCCGTAAGGGCTTGACGGCGACCCTCGATAGACACATCCCATACCTTTTATTCTTAGACGGCTTTTCGATCAAAAGGGAGTAGTTTCATAAGTCTGCCATGCACGTTAGTTTTTGCGCCAAGCCCCCGAAGCGTTCGATTTTACGCAACACGGTGTCGTTGAAAACCTTTTGATCGGCCAGTATTTTGACCGATTTCCGGGCACGGGTAATCGCTGTATAAAGCAATTCTTTGGTCAACACAGGATTATGTTGATCCGGAAGAGCGATAAGAATTTCGTCAAATTCCGAACCCTGGCTTTTATGGATCGTCATTGCGTATACGGTTTCGCAATGCGGCAATCGAGCCGGCAGACATTTTTTGATACTGCCGTCGGGGCGTTGGAAAAACACCATCAATTTACCACTTTGCTCGGCGTCTTTCAGACATAGGCCAATATCGCCATTATAAAGTTGTAGCGCGGCATCGTTTTGCGTGATCATGACCGGACGTCCATGATACCAAGTCCCGATAGGGTTGATATGACCTCTTGAAGCCAATCGGCGCTCAACTCGGCTATTAATATCGGCGACGCTATATTTTCCGGCCCGATTCGCACAGAGCACTTGAAATCGCCTGAAGACATTAAAAATTTGCTCGATATCATTTGAATTCTCTATTGCGCGTAAATAATCGAGCCGCTGTCCGGCAATATAGGCGATAGCATCTTGATTCAATAAGCCGATATTTTCATTACCGGCCTGCAATGCCGACCAAGCGGCTTCAGGGTGCTGCAAATTGACCGCTTCGGCCAGGTTTTTGATCGTCACATCGAATCGGTGCGCTTTTTTTAGTTCGACGGTATGATCCGGCAACGCTGCGGTCAAATCTGCCAATACCGCGCCCGATTCGACCGATGCCAATTGATCCTTATCGCCGAGCAAGATCAATCGGGCACTGGGTTTAAGTGCATCGACCAATTTACTCATCAACGCTAAATCAACCATTGAGGCTTCATCGACTACGACCAAATCGAAAGGCAGGGGGGCTTCGGTATTATGCCGGAAATAAGGCGAAGGCGGACGAGAGCCTAGTAGGCGATGCAGGGTCGTGACCGATTCGGGAAGAGATTGTTTGATAGTTTCCGAGCAAGGCAAGGCACTCTTGCTGTTACCTATCGATTCCTGCAGGCGCATTGCGGCTTTTCCGGTCGGTGCTGCAAGGGCGATGAATAACGGGCGTTTTGCCAATTCCTGCAGCAAAGCCAGAATTTTGACGATAGTGGTGGTTTTACCAGTCCCGGGACCGCCGGTAATGATGCAGAACGTTCGATTAAGCGCGGTTTTGGCTGCTTCACGCTGCCAGTCGATTTCCGCAATGGCGGCCGGGAAGTAGCGGTCCAATAAGGCTTCAGCGTCAGCAGGGGAGACATTGACGCGGGTCATTGCACCGATCCGGTTGACCAAGTTTTTTTCATAGGCCCAATAACGCTGAAGATAAAGTCGGTCGTCTTCAACTATTAACGGCGCGGTATCAGTCCTTGATGCCAGACCTGAAGCCATGATTGTTTCCCGGGCTTTCGCATCAATGCGGATACAACTATGCCCTTGATTTTGCTCGAAGGAAAGACGGGCGATTAGTTTTTCGAAATTATCTTGCGCGGCACCGGTCAAGGCGCTACGGCGGCTCAAAAAACGAGAAAAAGCCATATCGAGTCGGGTAAAAGTAGATTCTTCTTTCATTTGTCAGATAAATTTCGGCGCTTGTTGCCGTAAAATGAAGCCAATAGGACGCTTTAAAACATCACGAGAGAAATAGAGGGAGCCCTTATAAGGCAGTGTCTCAATAGCTTTTGGCATGGAGATATTTACCCGAATATTGATTTTGAGTTCTACGACTTAAGTTTAGCTTAATATTCCCAAGGTTAAAATCATTTTGTTGTTAAATAATAAGGCTTTACATTATGAATAAAATCATATTGGCAAGTTCTGTGTTTATGATGAGTAGTCTATTTACTCAGCCTATAAAGACAGTTGAGGCATCCGACCAGCATAAAGCTAAGTTGACTTCGGGCAAAACCGCCGGAAAACCTACAAAAGGGCGATTGGGCCGAGCCTCTTGGTACGGACCTAGATTTCACGGCAAAAAAACCGCGAGCGGACGCAAATTCGATATGTATGCGATGACTGCGGCCCATAAAACGCTGCCGTTGTTATCCTACGTGAAAGTCACCAATCCCAAAAGCCATAAATCAGTTGTCGTACAAATCACCGACCGCGGGCCTTACCATGGCAAAAGGGAACTGGACTTGTCCTATGCCGCCGCCAAGCAAGTGGGCATTCAAAAGCAGGGGGTCGGTTTTGTAGAGATTCAACCGCTAAGCCGATCTCAAGCGATAGCCGAAATAGGCAACAACGATTCGTAATTGAATCGTAAATAAGCGAATAGCACAAAAGCCGAATGGCATTTGCCCTTCGGCTTTTTTTGTCTCGTTCCCAAGTTCCAGCTTGGGAATGCCTACCGTCAAGCTCTGCTTGCACACACGCCAAAAATCTCCGATAAAGCCTCGATACGCCATAAATCCGGCCTATCCCGATAAACACCGCTCATCGGCTGTTCGGGCTGCATGCCGCGCACGAATAAATACAATGCCCCACCGAAATGCTTTTCGTAATCGTAATCGGCCAAGCGTTGACCCAAATAGCGATGTAACACCAGCGTATACAGCCAATATTGCAATCCGTAATTATGCTCACGCATCGCGTCCGTCAGCGTTTCCGGCCGGTAATCCGGCAGGCTGTTGGTTTTATAATCGATGACGAAATAACGGCCGCCGTATTCGCAAATCAAATCGATGAAACCGGTCAAATAACCGCACATTTGCTTGCTGTTCAGCGCTTGATAAACCGGAGAGTCCGATAAGATCGCATTGATTTGTGTGGCGTTCATCGGCTGCATTGCGAGATAAAACGGCATTTCCTTCAAACATAGCTCATCGGCAATATTCATCAGCAAAAAAGCCGGATCATCTTCGGCCAAGGGGGTTGTCACGACGGCTTGCAATAAGTAATCGATGGCTTCAGGATGCTCCGTTTGCAAGCCGTAACGCCGACAGGTGCTATCGCGCAACTCGGCGATGTTCGGCATATCGGCCAAGTACGCGAAATCGAGATGCTCCAGCAAGTCGTGCACGACGTTGCCAGTATGCGCGCCTTTCGGCAAATCCTCTTGCATGCCGGCCGCCGACAAGGCCGGTTCCGCATCGAGCGAAGCCAATTCGCGGGCCTTGTCTTCCGGCAATTCCGGCGCATCCTGTAGACTCAAAGCCGAGAGTGCCGTGTAACTACTCATTTGCCAATCGGTGCGTAGCGAACGCAGCCTCGACCTTGCCGATAGCCGGGTTTCGTCGAGCCATTTTTCGTAACGGCCCTTTGACATCGCCGGTAATTCCAATAAACGATATTCGAAAGCATGCGGGTCGCGGTTGCAATAATCGATTAGGATCGATTGTTGCGCGGCAAAATCGCAATCTTCGAAACCGAGTAGCCAAGCCAATGCCGATTGATTCGGAACATCCTTGCTTCGCACATCGGCCCAGACCAGATAACTGCGATATTTAGCCCGGGTCAGCGCTACATAACATACGCGCAAATCCTCGGCCAATTCTTCGTCGATCGCTTGCGCGCGGCGGCGTTCGAAATCCTCCGAGCCTAAATCGGCGACGATGCGCCCTTGCTCGTGGCATTGAATCAAGGGCCGACCGGTGGAGAGTCGGCTGCTGCGTTGCCAGAGGGACGGACAAAAAACAATATTATACTCGAGCCCCTTCGACCGATGCATCGTGACAATCTTGACCGCTTCATCATCGCTTTCCAAACGCATGCATTGCTCTTCGAGACTGACTTTTCCGCCCGCCGCATCGGTGATACGCGCGCGCAGCCAATCCAGCGTTTTTCCGATGCCTAAATGCTCGTCGACAGCGGCTTGCTGCACTAACTCGATCAGATGATGCAAGTTGGTCAAGCGGCGCTCGGCAAGACGGCTAGCCGATAGCTGCAAACGTATTTGCTCTTGGTCGAGCAAACGCTGCATCATCGCCATTAGCCCTTGGTTTTGCCAGTGCTGATAATAATTCAAAAAATGCGACAGCCAGGCATCCAAGGCCACTTCTTGATTCAGCATGCGATATAAAGTCTGCCCATCCATTCCGAACCAATCGAGCGTCAAGGCTTGCTTCAATAGCGCTGTGTCGCCAGGATGAGCAATGGCTTGTAACAAACAAAACAAGTCGGCCGCCTCAGCGGTCGCGAATACCGATTCGGTGCTGTTCAAAACCGAAGGGACGCCGGCTTCGCGCAATGCCGCTTGATATTCCGAAGCTTGGCGATTGGTTCTGACCAATACCGCGATATCGCCCGGTTGAACTCGCCTGCCGCTATCGCTAAAAAAGTAAGGCTCATTGAGCAATCCGACGATTTCGTTGACGACCTCGGCCTGAAGACATTCGCCGGCTTTGCCGGAACTCCAGTGGCCCTTGTCGCTTTGTGGCAGTTGCCAGAGCACCATCGGCGCCAGCGTCTTTTTATCGAGACTTAGGGTTTTATCCGCATTGGCGGGAGCACCTACAACCGGTTGGAATTGCAACTGTTCGAGAAAAAAGGCCTGCTCGCGGCTGAATAAGGCATTCACCGCCTCGACCAGGGTCGGCTGCGAACGCCAGTTCGTGCCGAGGGTAAACCGATGATGCGCCTGTTGCTGAGCGGCAAGGTAGGAAAAAATATCGGCACCGCGAAATTTATAGATCGCTTGTTTGGGATCGCCGATCAGATACAAATAATGTGCGTTTGAACCGAATAAGGTCGAAAATATCAGCCACTGATTCTGATCGGTATCCTGAAATTCGTCGATCAATGCGGCCTTGAAGCGTTGTCTCAATTCGGCGGTCAATAATGCCCCTTGATTGCCTTGCAAGGCAAGGGCAAGCCGGCTAATCAAATCATCGAACGACAATATATTGAGTTGCTGCATCTGCTTGTCCAGCTCTATGCGGACATGCTCTAACAGCGCCCGACGAAAAACCAGACTGATTCGATCGATCGAGTCGAACAAGGCATCGAAAGGCGTGGTGTCGATTTTCAGTGTTGCCAGATACTCGTGCTTGCGTTGCTCGCCGGTTTGCGTTTTGGTTTTTCTAAACTTGTTACCGTTCAAGCCATCGACCAGGCCGGTTACCGTCAAACATGCAAATGCCTCGGGGCTTGGAAGCTGCAGTGTTTCCTGGTTTAGCCAGGCGCGCAACTCTTGGAGGTGATGTTCAAAAATTTCGGTATACGACGATTTGAAGAAGCCGTCACCAAAGTGGTTTAGCAGTGTTTTAGCGGCCTGATCCAAGTGGATACGCGCTTGCTCTGCCTGCTCCCGGCAAGCGGCTAATGCTTCGTTCGGATCGCGATACTCCGGAAAAATCTCGATGTCGAGCGGAATGCGATCGATGCCGGCTAATAATGCATCCGGAGTTGAGTACGTTGCGGTCAACAAAGCCGCTTCCCAGGAGGCTCTTTGATAAATTTGGCCGCGCCAGAAATCGTCGGCACAGGCTTGCTTGACGGCCGCCGCATCGGCGGTCAGTTCGGAATCGAAAAGCTGGCCGCTTTCCAGCGCATGCTCCTTCAAGACCCGCTGGCAAAAACCGTGAATCGTAAACACAGCGGCCTGATCGATATCGAGCAGCGCCAATTCCAGCCTTTTTTTGATCCGATCGCGGTCTATTTCGAGCCGGTTTAGCCATTTGATAATCGCACCGTCAATGCTTTCGGTTTTCCCGCTTGCGGCCTGTTTAGCCTCATTGAGCCTGAGCCTGATCCGCTCCTTCAGTTCCTCGGTGGCGGCCTTCGTAAAAGTCACCACCAACAACTCGTCGATTTTCATATCGAATTCGACGACAAAGCGCAGCGCCAGCATCGCAATCGCATAGGTTTTACCGGTACCGGCGCTGGCTTCGATTAAGTTGATACCTTGGCGGCAATCGGTTGTTATCGGGTCGAAATGTTCGGATGGCATGGAGCTTTGAGTGAGGGTTTTAGCTTGCTTGAATTTATGTATCGCTTCGCGGGTTTTCCGAGTGAGTCATCAACAATAATCGGCTATGTTTCATCAGCCTCGACCCCAGGCTTGATCGACGCCGATCCAAACCGATTTGATACCGAATTGCTTCTTTAAGGTTTCTGAAAAACGTTGGGCTTCCTGCATGCTGCTAAAGCCGGGTATGGTCAATCGATACCAGGTTTTGCCGTCGACTACTACCTCATTAATGTCAACGGTAATACCTTCTTTTCTCAAACGTCCCGCTTTCTTTTCAGCGGTAGCCGCTTTTTGAAAGGCGCCAATATTAATCGAGTAATCCTGAGCTTCTGCCGCATGACTGCGTGGCTGGGCCGCGCGTTTAGGCTCTGCTGCCCGTTCAATTGATAATTGCTGAACTTTGTTTTCCAAACGATTCAGTCTATCAAGCAAGTTTTTTTGTTGTTCGAGTAAATCGTTTGATTTATCGGCGGAAATCGGCTTTTGTTCAGCCGTGTCGAGTGCCGTCGTTTTTCCAGAGGCCAGTTCCGAAACATGTCGGCTCAAACTTTCGATTTTAGCTGCCAATTCGTCATACCCGTGCCGGCTATCGAGACGCCTAACCTGAGCTTGTTGCGCGCTTAGCCGCGAAATTTCCGCGCGAAGATCGGTATTCCGGTTGTTACTAATGAAAGCAAAGCCCGCTGCAATTAATAATGCAATGATGGCAAGGGCTAATGCTGTAAAATTCAAAGTCGATGTTTTGGCTAGGTTCGTTTCAAAATCTTGTTGCTTGCTAGTTAACTCGTCTAGTTCTGTCACTGGCTTTCTCCGCTGATTTGGCTTGAATAAGCGGCGGCAATCGACTCAACCATTTTTTTAATTACCGCAAAAATGCATTAGCTTTCATTATAGACTCAAAAATGAGACGCTACATTAAACAGGTCCCAAGCTTCGGCAAATAACCTCTTTTTATAAAGAGGGGGAAATCGAACATGTTTTGGCGGATAAAATGTTAGTCTCCTTGAGGTTTACGAAGAAACCTCGATAAAATCGACTCAATTAATAGAGATACAATATGAAAATATGGGTGGATGCCGATGCGTGTCCGGTAGTGATCAAGGAGATTTTGTTCAAGGCGGCCGAGCGCACCAAGACGCAATTGACGCTGGTCGCCAATCATTCAGTGAATGTGCCACCTTCGCGTTTTATCGCTTTCCTTCGAGTGCCGAAGGGTTTCGATGTGGCCGACAATGAAATCGTCAAAAAACTCGCTCCGGGCGACCTTGTCATTACCGGCGATATTCCGTTGGCAGCGGAAGCGATCGAAAAAGGCGCTAAAGCATTGAATCCGCGCGGAGAATTATATACCAGCGAAAATATTCGATCGCTGCTGAATATGAGGGATTTCATGGATACATTGCGATCCAGCGGCATTCAAACCGAAGGCCCTGCGGCTCTCAATCAAAACGACCGAAAAAACTTTGCCAATCATCTGGATAAATTATTGACGCAATACGCTAACGGTAAATGTCAACTACGTTGACATTTACCGGGGGTTACCTCGCCAAGCAGGGATATGCTTACCGTCCGTATTGGGCAGCTGATGGTAGAGAGGTACTTTCACCCTCCTTGATTCTTAGCCTTGCTGGCTGCACCTAAGGCTTGCCCCCTTTATTCAGGTGATTTTTAATGAGCCGACTCAATTATTGGCAAACGCGTGCATCGGCCTTGCTTTTGGGGTTAGTCTTCGTCACGGTTGCGGCATGGCAAGCCGGCAGTATTTTGATCGCACCGGCCCATCGTAACGTAGACAAACCGAATTTGGATTTTCCGGTTTACGATGCGAGGTTAAACAGCGAGTCCGGTGCCGAAATAGCTGTTTGGTATGTACCTGCGGACAGGGCCGAAGCAACGGTTATTTTATTGCATCCGGTCCGCTCGGACCGAAGAGCAATGCTCGGCCGCGCCAGGCTTTTTCACCGGGCGGGATACGCTGTAGTTTTGATCGATTTGCAAGCGCATGGAGAAAGTACGGGACGGCATATTACATTCGGCTATATTGAACGCCACGATGTCAGTGCTGCTGTTGCCTACGCCCGGAAGCTGAATCCACGACATCGAATCGGTATTGTCGCGAGTTCCTTGGGCGGTGCGGCGGCGCTAATGGCTTCGCCTTTACCTATCGACGCGCTGGTTTTGGAGTCGGTATACACGACGATTGAGGATGCGGCCAAAAACCGGCTTGCAATGCGTACGGGTCCGTTGAGCACACTATTAACACCGTTATTGCTGTGGCAATTGAAGCCCCGACTTGGCGTTTCATCATCGGAACTACGCCCGATCGATTTCATGGCAAAAATCGAAGCGCCGGTATTAATAGCAAACGGCGAAATCGACCAGCATACGCCGATCGCCCAAGCACGGCAGTTGTTCGATACTGCGGATACGCCTAAACAATGGGTCGTTTTCAAAGGCGCGGCCCATACCGACTTGTTGGCATTCAACGCCAAGCACTATGAAA
This sequence comes from Methylotuvimicrobium sp., assembly GCF_050611805.1. NCBI lineage: Bacteria > Pseudomonadati > Pseudomonadota > Gammaproteobacteria > Methylococcales > Methylococcaceae > Methylotuvimicrobium > Methylotuvimicrobium sp. Next base: position 29,530 of record NZ_JBNGHF010000039.1, on the reverse strand, counting down.
ACGAGGTATTACCGTTTCTCGACCGATACTTAAGGTTTCGTGACAAATAGCTTCCCGATTTGTCTTCGTACCTACGCTCTGCACTCGTTAGATGCTCCCCTCAGTTCCGGTTATTCAGTCCGCAAGGCTTCCAGCGGATTCAACCGGGCGGCTTTGACCGCCGGCATTACGCCGGCGGCCATGCCGATCGCCAGCGACAACACAAAGGCAGCGGCCAGGTAGCCCCAAGCCAACTGCACAGGTAAGGCCGGAATGAACTCGACGATCAATTGCACGGTAAGCATGCCGACGGCAATACCGACCATTCCGCCGGCAAGACTGAGCGCCAAGGCTTCGGCTAAAAACAACTGAAAAACCACGCGGCGCTCGGCGCCGAGCGCACGCAACAGGCCGATTTCGGAGATACGTTCGGAAACGGCGATCGTCATGATCGTCAAAATGCCGACCGAACCGACCAATAGCGATATTCCGCCCAACGCACCGATCCCCAGTGTTAGAATCGATAGCACCGAATCCAGTGTTTCGAGCATTTTATTCTGCGTGATGATCGTAAAATCCTCGAAACCGTGGCGCCGAATCAATAAATCCTTGATAACTTGTTCGACTATTTCGACCGAAATGTCGGGATTGTAAATGACATCGATCTCCATCAGGCTTTGCCGGTTGAATAATTCTAAGGCTTTATCCGCCGGTATATAGACCGTATCGTCCAGATCGAAGCCGAGCATTTGGCCTTTCGATTCCATCACGCCGATAACTCGGTAACGGTCTCCGCCGATGCGAATACGCTCGCCCAGCGGATTAGTGCGACCAAATAGTTCGCTAGCCAATTTACTACCCAAAACGGCGAATGCTCGAGAAGCGCTCTGATCATCCTCCGGCAGAAAACGGCCAATGGCGATATTGATTTTCCAAATTTCCGGTAATGCCGAACCCACGCCGAAAACATTGGCGCGCCGGTGGCGGCCTATCGTTTCCACGCGCGCATTGCCTTGCACCATCGGCATTGCGGCGATGACATTCGGGAGCCTACCGACACTCTCGGCATCATCGATCGTCAAGGGCCTCACCGTGCTGATGGTGGCTCCCGATATGCCGAAGGTCGTGGTTTTGCCTGGGGTAATCGCGAGCAGATTCGTGCCGAATTGCGTAAATTCGTCCAACACGAAACGATGAATGCCTTGTCCGATCGATGTCAGAATCACGACGGCGGCAATGCCGATAATCAAGCCCAGCGCGGTCAACGAAGAACGCAGCTTTTGATTCAGTACGGTCCGTAGCGACAATCCGGCCAAATCGAAAATAGTCATCGTCTGCTTACCTTTTCGAAAGCGCGGAGATCGGATCCATCTTCGCCGCCTTGCGTGCCGGCAACACTCCGAAAATCAAGCCTGTCGCCAACGATACGGCTAGCGCGGCGGCAAGCGCCCAATTCGGTAGGATAAACGGAAACGCAGGATAAAGCATTTGCAACACGAACAGAATCGACTGACCGGCGACAAGCCCTAAAACCGCCCCGGCCAACGATAACAGCGCCGCCTCGGTCAAAAACAAACGCTGCAATTGGCTCTTAGTGGCGCCTAATGCCCGCAACAAGCCTATTTCCGAGGTTCGCTGCGTCACGCTGACTAGCATGACATTCATAACCAGCACGCCCGCTACCGCAAGGCTTATCCCGGCAATGCCGGTCACAGTTAAGGTCAGCGCAGTCAATATTTTGTCGAAGGTTTGCACTACGCTATCTTGCGTAATGATCGTCACATCGTCTTCACCTTCATGACGGGCCTTGATGATCTCGCGTATATCATCGACTGCTTTATACATCGCCGGTTTCGATTTGGCTTCGACCAACACTCGGAACAGCCCTTCCGTATCGAATAGTGCTTGCGCCGAGGCAACCGGAACGATCACGATTTCATCGAAACCGACGCCAATCGACTGGCCTTCGGTCGACAGCACGCCGACGACTCGAAAACGCCGGTCATGAATACGCAGCCATTGCCCGATGGCCGGTCTCTTTGGAAATAATTCCTCGCGGATCGTTTGGCCGATGACGCAGACTTGTTGCGCACGATTGACATCCGTATCCGGTAAGAAACGGCCCTGAGCCATAGTCAATCGGCGCACGCGCTGCAGCGCATGAGTCGAGCCCAAAATATTCGCCTCGCGCTCGAGCGCTTGGCCGCGCACCGAAACCGGCGCCGAGCCGACCGAAATCGGCGCTACCGCGGCGATATAATGACTTCTGAACAAGGCCTCGGCATCGTCGAGCGTTAAATCGCGCGGCGTTTCACCCATGATCGGCGGGTGCCCGCCGACGGTTTCCGTTCTGCCCGGTAGAATGATCACCAAATGCGTACCGAGCGTTTCGAATTCTTGGACTATGTAATTGCGAGCACTTTCGCCCAATGCAACCAATACCGTGACCGACGCCACACCGATGCTCATCGCGAGAATAATCAAAGAAACTCGAAGCGGCTGTGTTTTAATCGCGCTTATGGCTTGATTTAGGGTGTCGGTTATTCTCATGAAAAATTTAGGGGCGCAGATATCGGGATGTTTACATAGACTGAAAGCAAATTAAGGCTTGGCAGATTTTTTGATTTCTTATGTTAAGAAGGAATCATCGAGCATTTATTGTTTTTTAGTTAAGACAATGTTTATAAAGTACTTATTTATAGCTATTTTAGATAAGTCGATTATAATCGACCTGTGTTCCCTTAGAGTCAATACTTCCTTCTTCGTTGTTTTAGTCATGCGTTTGAAAGTAAAACGAATTGACTAGCGTAAACATAACAGCTGTATCTACGGATTAGATGGTTTGGTTTGTGTTAGTTGCGATTACTTGACTGTTCGTGAATGCAATATTAACTAGCTCGGCAACGTTTTGTTTGAGTTAAGCTTAATTAAAAAAAGGTAGTTATTAAAAATAATAACGGTATGTCCGTTTTTCGCTTCGTTTTGATGCTGCGCAATTTTGAACATTAATGAGTTTAAAACCGCCCTTGTTAACATGAAGAGTGTATTTTATCGGAGATGCCGGCAGCAGTTGGGGCATGAAGTCTGCTTGGAAGGGTTTGTTCTGCATTTTCAATCGCTGCGCTAAGCAAAAAAAGCTTAATCATTTTTAAGAGTGCGATTTGTGTTTTATGGCGGTAACGCCAGCCGCGTTTTGCATATCGAAAAATTAGATAAGGAATGCAAAACTGCGAACTTTCACAGTAATAACCTCTCTATCTTGTTTATTTATTTTGGTAATTGCCGAATGACATCCTGTCAATATTTGAACAGGTTTTTTTATTGTGAAAACGAGTATAGGTGAAATAACGATGAAAACAATAACAACAGTTTATTTGACTTTAAGTTCGACAGTTTTACTATTCGGCAGTCACCCCTTAATGGCGGCGTGTAACGACGTTCCACGGCAAGCATTGGAAAATGCAATAGTCGCAGCTGAATCTGCAGGAACTGACACTGGCGGCTATGGTTTGCCGATGTGGGTTACGATGGTGGATGAAACAGGAAAGGTTTGCCATGTGGCGACTAGCGGTACGACCGGTGCGGGTGCGGGAAACTCTCAATGGTTGGGTAGCCGGGTGATTTCGGCTCAAAAAGCCAATACAGCTAATGCGTTCAGCTTGGATGGCTATGCCATATCGACAGCCAATTTATATAGCGCGGTGCAGCCGGGAGGAAGCTTATACGGACTCCAACATAGTAATCCGGTTGATTCCACGCGAGCTTATGCGGGAAGCCCTAATGCTTACGGTACGAATCGCGACCCTTTGAATAATCGACGGATTGGTGGTGTCAACGTATTTGGCGGCGGTTTGGCTTTGTACTCAGGGGGCAAAAAAATCGGCGCGATCGGTGTTTCCGGGGATACTTCATGCCGTGACCATGCCTATGCATGGCGAGTAAGAACAGCGCTTAACATGCATCCGGGCGGCACTGGGATAAGCACTGTTAACCTTAATGCCGACGGAGATGTTCAAACGCCTCTTGCAGGTGCATCCGTCGGTGACGAGATGATTTTGACCGGCAGCGGCGGTTACTGGGATGCTTGGTCGCAGCCGGCTTGCCCTAATTCAACCAATGCCGTAACGCTCGATAACGGAACTTTGCAGGCACCTTGATAAAAACCACGTGGAACACAGAGAGCAGGGATAGCTCTCTTGCTTTAAGGATTTGGTTGTAAATAACTTCCCTATTTTGGAGGGTTCGATTGCTCGATTGGCAGGTGCCGGCTACAGGGAAAGTAGTTGTCACGGCATCCTGTCAAGCGAATTGCCGAATCCTCAATAAAGCTCATTGCTCCAGGACCTCATTTATCGTGTAATTCTAAATGCAATTTTTTCCGATGAATAAAATTTTGCTGCTGTGTGTTTTGATAGTGCCTTATACAATACTTGCGGTTTTACCGCTTCTGCTCCCTTCAAAACCAGGCAGCTTCTGCAGCCAGAAGTCAAGTAAAGCAGACATCAAGCCAACGCGGACACAAATTCCGGACTTACGCGTTTTAGCCGCAACATCCAGTGGACAAGTCATACCGACTCCGGAACAAATCGAAGAAGAGCGGCTCGTCGAGGATGGGCAAGTTACTCTGGCCGGCGATTTGTTGAAAGATAAAGACCCAAGACAGCGCGTTATCGGAGCCGAGCAGCTTTCAGCCTACCCGACAAGAAAAGCCGGAGATCACCTTTTGGACGCATTGAGAAATGATGCGTCCGCCGAAGTGCGTTCGGCAGCGGCGGAAAGTCTCGGTTTTTTCGAATCTGCGGAAAAGAATATTCTCGATAGTTTAATCAGTGCGTTATCGGACAGCGATGCAGCTGTGCGGTCCAGTGCATTCAGTTCATTACAAGTGTTACTGAATCTTAGCGAGAACAATCAGGCGGTACAGAAGCACATCGAGAGTCAGCTTAAAGAATTGCTCGAAATCCGCCACCTTCCCGACGAGGTGCGCGACGCTATCCAAAGCTATTTAGACGATAACACAACTTCTTTGGAATGAGCCTCATTTGCAGGGCAAACTGAAAACGAAGAAACCACATGTTTCGTTTACGCTTAATCTTAAATTCGGCAGCTATCCCTTTAGCCAACAAGAATTCGGCGCCGTGGCGATTAACCGCACCCTGACCAACGCTTAGCTCTTTCATTTACTTGGACGATTACCAGGCTTTCATGAACGTTAGGTTAATTGATAATTACCGCTCTTCGCTGCGCTCCCCAATTCCCAGGCTTTTCATTGAAAACGCCGGCGCAACGCGTTCCACAAAATTTACAACACCCTTTTTCGTCGAGATTCCAGTCGGATAATTGATACCAATCGCGACCGATCAAGAGTTTTCCGCAGTGATGACAGTAAGTGCTGTCCGCTTCTTTTCGATGCACATTACCGACATAGGCGTAGCGGACGCCGTTTTTGATGGCGATGTCTCGCGCGAGCAATAGAGAAGAAACCGGCGTATGCGGCTTATCCATCATTTTCCAATCGGGATGAAACGCCGTGAAATGCATCGGCACATCGGGGCCTAAATTTTCGACGACCCATTGTGTCATCGCCTCGAATTCGTTTTCCGAATCGTTCTCGCCGGGAATGACCAAGGTTGTCAATTCAAACCAAACTGAAGTCTCATGCTTAAGATAAAGCAGCGTATCGAGCACGGCATCCAAATGACTACCGGTAATTTTATGATAAAAGTTTTCGGTAAAGGCCTTGAGATCGACATTGGCGGCATCTATATAGCGATAAAATTCGGCCCTAGGCTCAGGACAGACATAACCGGCCGTCACCGCGACCGATTTTATTCCGAGTTCTCGGCAAGCGATTGCGGTATCGATGGCATATTCATGAAAGATAACCGGATCGTTGTAAGTATATGCGACGCTATCGCAGCCGTTTTCCCGTGCCGATCTGGCAATCGCCTCAGGCGATGCCAAGCTCATCAGCGCATCCATCTCGCGCGATTTACTAATATCCCAGTTTTGACAGAATTTACACGCTAGATTGCAACCGGCCGTGCCGAAGGATAAAATGGGCGTGCCCGGTAAAAAATGGTTTAACGGTTTCTTTTCGATCGGATCGATCGCAAAGCCGCTAGACCGGCCGTAACTGGTCATGACGACTTGACCGTTTTGGTTTTGCCTGACGAAACACAATCCTCGCTGACCCTCATGCAATTTGCAAAACCTAGGACAAAGATCGCATTGTACGCGCCCATCCTCTAAAGCATGCCAATAGCGTGTCGTAACGGTGTCTGGGGTAATCAAGTTAGGCATTAGCGCTCTCCCGGAACCAATAAATGTTTTAACGGGTCAGTGGATTGTAAGCTTTCTGTTATAAAATTCTCTCCATACCACTTCTTATACAGGATATTGTCTATGAACAGAAGACCCGCAGTCGCAGGCTTGTTTTATCCTGACGATCCGATTGAGTTGCGAACAATGGTGGATCATTATATTAATGATGCCGAAACCGAGGCGAAAGTTCCGAAGGCGATTATCGCCCCCCACGCCGGTTACATTTATTCAGGGCCGGTTGCTGCCAGCGCCTATGCGAGACTAAAACAAGCCCGCGATAACATCACCCGCGTCGTGCTGATCGGCCCTTCGCACCGAGTGGCTTTTCGCGGTTTGGCCGTTACCCGCACTGACTACTACACAACGCCATTGGGCAATGTGGCTATCGACCGGACTGCGGTTGAAGCATTGATGAAGCTACCGTTTGTCGAATATATCGAACAAGCGCATACTCATGAGCACAGCTTGGAAGTGCATTTGCCTTTCTTGCAGGAAACACTGGCCAATTTCAAATTAGTCCCGATTGTCGCCGGAGATGCTTCGGCCGATCAAGTCAGCCGTGCTCTCGATTTGGTTTGGGGCGGTCCCGAAACCTTGATCGTCATCAGCTCCGACCTGAGCCATTATCACGATTATTTAACTGCGAAAAAACTCGATCAACAAACCAGTACCTTGATCGAGCAAATGCAATACGAAAAGCTATCGTCCGAGGATGCCTGCGGCAAAGTGCCGGTATCCGGATTATTGAAATTGTTGCGGCAAAAATCGATGCGTATCAAAACCGTTGATCTCAGAAATTCCGGCGATACCGCAGGCGATAAAGACCGAGTCGTGGGGTATGGCGCCTATGTCGTTGAATGAACAAAACCGAAAGCGCCTTCTGGATTTAGCCAAGCTGTCCATTGCTCATGGTTTAAACACAGGCAAAGCGCTCAAGATCGATCTAAGCGATTATCCACCCGAATTGACTGTGTCGCGCGCAACATTCGTGACCTTACAAAAACAAGGACAACTGCGCGGCTGCATCGGCATGCTCGAAGCGGTTAGACCAATGGCCGAAGATGTCGCCGAGAATGCTTTCTCCGCAGCATTCAAGGATTGCCGGTTCCCACCGCTCGAAGCCGACGAGCTCGATGAATTGGACATTCATATTTCGATACTGAGTCCCGCCGAACCAATTGCATTGACTTCGGAGCAAGACCTCATCGATCAATTGCGCCCTGGTATCGACGGCTTGATTTTGGAAGAAGGCTTCAAACGAGGTACGTTTTTACCTTCAGTATGGGACTCCTTGCCCGATCCTCGGCAGTTCTTACAGCATCTCAAACAAAAAGCCGGGCTTCCCCCACATTATTGGTCGGATAGCATTAAGATTTCGCGGTATACTGCCGAAATTATCGATTGATTCAAAGTGGCGAGGAACCATCATGATCGAAGAAAATGCAATCGTGGCAAAAATCGAGCATAACCAAGTTTGGGTTGAAAGCAAGCCGAAGCAGGGCTGCGGCGGTTGTCTGCAAAAAAGCTCCTGCTCCACTTCGGTGCTCGATAAGTTTATCAAGAAGCGCTCGATCGCCGTCGATTGCGACATCGAGATAAAAACCGGCGACGAAGTCGTTATCGGAATCAGCGAAGGGATTTTAATCAAGGCCTCGTTATTGCTGTATATGCTGCCGTTGCTTGTGATGGTTCTGTGCGGCGCGGTCGCGGAAGCATTTCTGCCGTTCGGATACGAATATGCCGACCTGGCGATTGCCGGCACCGCGATTTCGGCATTATTACTGTCCCTTTGGGCAATTTCCAAACTGCAGCAATCTTTTTTCTATACCTTTTTTTCAAGACCTGTCGTCATTAGAAGAGCAGCGGACTGACATTTGCACCGTTTTAGTCCATTACGCTTAGAGATTGCGCGTCTGTTTACAATGCAATAATAATGTAAGTATCAGACTCCGTTGACAAAAAAGGAAATTCAGGCTTAATTTTGCCGGCCTCCCTCTTTAAAATAGCGGGATTTATTTTTAAAAAATCTCCCCTATCCCCTCTTTTTTGAAAGAGGGGACTGAATACTTACATAATGATTATCAAAGCCCGCGATCGCAAAAGAGGACGATTGTTCGAAAATGTCGTAGTCCATGTATTTATACCATTTCACATGGATTCCGGCACTGCCAAGCCTGAAAAAGGCAGGCGGTGTGCACGCTGAATGCTTTCAAGCCCCGACATGGACCGCTATTTGCGTCTATTATGTCGATTCCTTCCTTTTTACGAATTCGATTTTTATTTTCCATGGAAACACGCTATGCATCCTTTTAAATCCCATCTCAAAGAGCTCGACCTTCCGATCAAAGTCTTGTTTACCGGCTATTTAGGCACCGTTGCTGTCGGTTATTTGTTTGCGTTGATACAGATTCTTTTTACGCACGGTATGGCCGACGGCAAGTTCGGACTATCGATCGACGATATCGTCTACAGTTATTACGGCAACCGCTCGGGCACCCTACTGGAAACCAAGCTAAACGGCTCGATGAAACCTTATGCGACCGAGCAAGAGCGCTTCACACTCATTCAATGGACTCGAGACGGTGCTGAACAATCGGAATACGCATCCAGCGGCTCCAAAAATATCATCGAAACCAAATGTGTGATGTGTCACAACGCCGATGCGTCGGGAATCCCTAATTACAATGACTTTTCTCAACTGAAAGCCGTGACCGAACAAGACGAAGGCGCCACCTTCGCCTCGTTGATTCGCATATCGCATATCCATTTATTCGGCATTGCTTTTATTTTCATGTTCGTCGGTTTGATTTTTAGTTTTTCCGAAACCGCGTCGGTCATGATCAAAAGTACGGCAATCGGCATGCCTTACGTATTCTTGATAGCGGATATCATGTCATGGTGGCTCACTAAGCTGCACCCTATGTTTGCGTGGCTCGTGATTATCGCCGGCATGGGCATGGCCGTATCGTTCGCATTCATGTGGTTTACATCGATTGCCGAAATGTGGGCGTATCGCTACGTCTTTGTCGATGGCTTGGCGGTTCACTATCACAACATCAGAAAAGCGTCGGCCAAGAAGCTATCTCTCGATGAACAGACTTCGATGAGCGCCGTGATTTTTCATGCGGCAAAGCAAACCGTCTGTTTTTTCATCGAAAATGGCGTAAAACCGCTCATCTCGTTCATCAAAAGCAAAATCAATAGATAACCAGACTACCCTATTAGCCTAAAAAGAGCAGTTGAGAGCCTCCGCCCTGAGCCCTTCGGCTGCGCTCAGGAGAGCCCCGTCGAAGGGTGATCGGTAGTTTGAGGCTTCACAAAGACGATGAAAGTATTGTAGACCCTTCATGCTTCGACTTAGCTCAGCATGAACGGTCTACAACACATGTCAACTGCTTTTTTAGGATTAGGGCAAAAATGAGTTACCGACATTCCCAACAACTTAGGATTTCGTGATAAATAAAGTCTTAGAACTATGCGCTATTAGCGCCGACCTCGACCACTCCTAATGCTGCGGCGACCGCCTAGCGAACCTTGTCGGCCCTTCCCTGAAAAACCGCCCCGACTACGCAGATAACTTCTCCCGTCATAACCGCTACGCCAACCGAAATTTCCGTAAAATTTACGCCCCTGATAGCCATAGGGCCTATAGTAAGGCGGGTATCTATAACGATAAGGCCGATAATAAGGCCAGTAACCATAGCCAAACCCGTAAGAGGGGCCATATCCATAGTAAGCCACGGAACGACTATAAGGCGAAGTATAAACGGCGCAGCCTTGCAACAGCAGCATCAACATGAAAACAACTAGCGGGCTTATCAATCGTTTCATAAAACCTTTCCTCGCAGCAATTAACCCTCTTCGGTCTTTTTGGCTTGGATTGACCACAGTATCAATAATTCAATATATAGCCATCGTAGATAAAATTTCAGCACTACCGAAATTTGAAGTGCGAAAGGTTTACACCTTCGTGTTTCGCTCTTGACGCCTCCCTCCAAGGATGGCCTGCTTTAATTTCTGAATATTATTGTTCTCACAGGCGACAATATTCATTTAGCCATGATTGCTCTACCAATACTTCACTTCATAAGCGCCAAAGCCTTTTAAAAAACCTTCAAATTATAAAATATTAGCGCATTGCTTTTTGCTAATTGAATGCTGTACACTTTTCATTTGTTGACCGAAGACCCTCCGATGCCAGACGACTCTCCTTCCAAACGCGGCGGCTTTCGAGCCGGCGCCGGGCGAAAGAAAGGCTCTTCCGCCTATGGCGAAACGACCCGCGCGATTCGCGTACCCGAAAGCCTGATTCCCGAGGTAACAACCATGTTGGCAATACGCAAACGCCAATTTGAAACCGTTAAGTCCTGTTCCGCTGATGTCTTGGTTCCGGCCCCGCGCCTCAACGCCGTCAAAATTCCTTTATTCATCGGCAAAGTCGCGGCCGGCTTTCCGTCGCCTGCCGACGACTACATCGAAAAAACGCTCGATCTGAACGACTTGCTCATCAAGAAACCGGCCGCGACCTTCTTCGTGCGTGCCGAGGGCGAGTCGATGCTCGGCGCCGGCATTCATCCGAACGACATTCTGATCGTCGACCGCTCGCTGAAACCGGTGCCCGGTAAAATCTTGATTTGCGCATTGAACGGCGAACTAACCGTCAAACGACTGAAAAAACTCGGCGGCGAAATCGTGCTTGCCGCAGAAAATCCGGCCTACCCCGATATCCATATCCGCGAAAATAGCGAATTGGTCATCTGGGGCGTCGTCACCAATGTCATCCATGCCGTCTAATGTCTTCGCAAACCCGCATCGCTCTAGTCGATTGCAATAATTTCTATGTGAGCTGCGAGCGAGTATTCCGGCCCGACCTTTGGCAAAAACCGGTCGCGGTATTGAGCAATAACGACGGCTGCATCGTCGCACGTAGCGCGGAAGTCAAGGCCCTCGGAATCAAGATGGGAACACCAGTCTATCAGGTCGAAAACTTGATCAAGCGCCACCGGATCCAGCTGTTCTCGTCTAATTATGCACTCTATGCCGATATGTCGACGCGCGTGATGCAATTGCTGGAAAGTTTTGCGCCACACACCGAAGTCTATTCGATCGACGAGGCTTTTCTGGATCTAACCGGCGCGTGCGACCGGGACCCTATCGCCTATGCCCGGACGATCAAGGAAACGATCTTGCGTGATGCCGGGATTCCTGTCTGTGTCGGCATCGGACCAACCAAAACCCTAGCGAAACTGGCCAATTTCGCAGCCAAAAAATGGCCAGGAACCGGCGGCGTACTCGACCTTTCCTGCCCTGTACGCAGAGAAAAGCTGATGCGTGTCGTGCCTGTCGACGAAGTCTGGGGGATCGGTATCAAAACCGCACAACGCCTTAAACGACTCGGCATTCATATGGCGTATGATTTGGCCGCGCAAAACCCCGACCGCATGCAGGCCCGATTCAATATTGTCATCGCCCGGACCGTGTTAGAGCTTAACGGTACCGGTTGTTTGTCGCTGGAAGAGATCACGCCTGCCAAACAACAGATCGTGTGCTCGCGAAGTTTCAGAAAAAAAGTCACGCAATTCGACGAATTGACCAGTGCGCTGGCGGAGTTTTGCAGCCGCGCAGCCGAAAAACTAAGGCAACAAAACTCGGCCGCCGGAGCACTAACCGTTTTTCTCCGAACCAACCCGCATAATTCCCAAGAACCGCAATATCACCGCGCCGTCACGCTAACCTTGGACTTTGCAACTCAAGACACGCGCGTATTAATCGGCACAGCGAAAAAATTGCTGGGGGAAGTCTTCAGGCCCGGTTACCGTTATCAAAAATGCGGAGTGCAATTGGACCGTATCGAATCCGTAAAACATCCCGCTCAATTGGATCTATTTACTGCCGCTGAATCCAACTGTGCCAGACAGCTAATGACAGCGGTCGACACGATTAATCAGCGTTTCCCGAAAGCCATTGCCATTGCTTCGACCGGCATCCGCAAAGACTGGAAGTTTCATGTAGAACACTTATCGAGGCACTATACGACCGACTGGAATCAACTAGCTATCGTGCAATGCCGGTAGCAGTCCGTATGATCCTAAAAATCAATTAAAGCGCTTGGAATCTGTTCGTGCCGGGTCCTGTCGAAGGGTGAAGGGTAGTTTGAGGCTTCACCAGGCCGGTGAAAGTGTTGTAGACTCTTCATACTTCGACTTAGCTCAGCACGAAGGGTCTACAACACATGCCAACTGCTCTTTTCAGGTTTATACTTTTTGCGCTTCAAATTTCGGCAGTGAATTAAATATTGTCGCTGATACATCAAGGAATAGCTCAATATCCATTCAAAAAATAGAATTCAAAACCGTGCTGATTTATTTTGAAATGGGCGAAATGCGCAATCGGGGGGGGGTAAAGGTCGAAATCTTTAATTGACCTCAATCGATTTTAAAGGGCATGGCACAGATAGGGCACATACAGGGCACAGAGCAAAAATGGCCGTTTTGGGGTAGATGTCAAAATGGCGCGCCCGAGAGGATTCGAACCTCTGGCCTCGGCCTCCGGAGGGCCGCGCTCTATCCAGCTGAGCTACGGGCGCAAAGTGAATTGCGATAAAATTTTACAGTCTTTGGGGTCATTCTAAAATGACCGTGACCCTCAAGCCCAAAAACCGGATGACCGTTACCTCCGGAGGGCCGCGCTCTATCCAGCTGAGCTACGGGCGCTTGATAAAACCTGCCGATTAATCGGAAAGACGTGCAATATCGAAAAATCGTATAGTAAACTGACAGACGCTGATTATAAATGAAGTTAAATCATTTTACCTCTTTATTAGAAAATTATTCGTCATCATGGTGCCTTTCGGCAAAAACCTCACCACGATGAAAAGCGTGATACTGCGAATCAAGTCTTACACGGCAATAGGCTCGGCATGATAATTTCAAGAAAAAGTTCGCAATCATAAGCAAACCCGCTCAGCGGTAATAATTCAGCCCCCTCCATCTAAAGCAAGTTGGAACTTTGCCTACCTTTGAAAAGGGAGATTGAGAGGGATTTATTTAAATAATCTTCCCAGCTACTCGGCAACTGCTGAATTACAGGGATGTAATGAATGCTGAAAATTCATTACGCCATGAATGGTGTGTATTAGGGCAATGCGGGAGCAATTGCCGAGGAGCATTTTTCTGTGCCCTGTGTCAGACTAGTTGTCGCCTAAAGCGCCTACTGTTGGAGCCCTACCCTCCGCATCCATGCAGTCGTCTTTTTCAAAGAGGGGGACTGATTTTTACGCTCAGTGAGTAATGAGCGTTCTCGATTTAGTATTCACAGAACTGGAACCGTTAGACCTAAACCCCAACATTTCAGTAATATCGAGTTTCGAATGCGATGTTTGATTAGAGGTAGATTTCCGAATACCGCCGGTTCGCCTTTCATTTACGACTTCCATAACGGTTTCGTATTCGACGCCGGAATCGTTGGCGAAGGCAAATACCATGGCCAAATCGCAGATATTGTTGATGACTCTAGGGACGCCCCCGCTGTGTTCAAACACGGCTAAAACGGCTTTGCGGCTGAAAATATCAGACCTTCCACCCGCCACGCTCAACCGATGGCCAATATAGTCTTTGGTTTCTTGATAGCTTAAAGGCTTGATATGCGATTCTATGGAGATTCGCTGCGCGAATTGAATCAATTTCGGATCGTTGATCTTTTCCAATAGCTCGGACTGCCCTGCCAAAATAATTTGAAGCATGCATTTTCCGTCGTCATTGATATTAGAAAGCAGTCTAAGCGATTCCAATGCCGGGATATCCATATTTTGTGCTTCGTCGATAACCAATAAGACTCGTCGATTGCTGAGCTGCCGCTTATCCATAAAGCGTTTAAAAACCCGGTAGCGTTCGGCTTCATCATTTGCAGTGTTATCAACGTTAAAAGCTCGTAACACCCAAGATAACAACTCCCCGAATGATGGATGCGTATTCGTAATCAACCCTAGATCCACATCGCATTTAATGTCGTTGAGCAGCTTTTGAAGCAACGTGGTTTTTCCGCAGCCGATATCGCCGGTCAACAACGTAAATCCGGCTTGTTGAAAAACGCCATACCTCAATGTATTTAGCGCTTTTTTGTGATGCTGGCTCAGATATAAATATTCCGGTTCCGGAATTAGCGAAAAAGGAGATTTTTTTAAACCGAAAAACTTTTGATACATATAGTAATTTCCCAATTGTTGGTTTTAATCCTTACCAATCGAATCCCTGTACTAACGATCTAAAGTTGCTAAAGCTAGCTGCTGCAACCCAAGTATTTTCAAATTAGAGTACGAGAAAACGCTTACTTCACGCAGTGAAGAAAACCACAAGTTTTTGGTAAACAATTACCTTGACAAATGAGAACTTAATTACTAAGGTTTCGGAGTTCATTTTAACGTCATAAATAACCCCATGCCACTGATCTATAAGGCCTCAAGCCTTAGTGTTCTAGGGTCAAGTTGCAAGACTTGCGTAAACCAGCAGTGTATGTGTGCATCTATCGTTTCTAGCACGAGTGCGGTGACCGCATCACCCAATACCGCTGTTAATTCATCCAGCGCATAGCTGAATGGCGCGAAATACCTGCCACAGTTTGGCGGCATAATGGATGTCGGTGCTGTTCGCTCGCAACTGCTGCCTTATACCGGCAACGCTGGCAGCACCGTGCATCTGTTTGGCAATCACCAACAGGCAAAAGCGTATGGCCGTTAAGTGAATCGAAGCCACGTAAGCCGCATAGTGATTGCTTTGCTCTTTCAAAAAGCCTAGCTGCTGCTTCGCTTCCTTGAAATACACTTCGATCGCCCAGCGCATCGCATAAAGTTCGAGTATCTGTGTCGCCCTTAAGGCGGTATCGGTGCAGAGGAACACCGCCCAATCCTTTTTACCGGCTTGCGTTTTATCGGTGCGGGCGGTGCCGCGTACAAACAACAGTCGAACCGGTGCCCACTGTTCGGACTGCTTGTCCTGTTCGGCCAGGCTGATTTCAACATCCACGACTTTAGCCTGGTACGGCTGTCCGGCAATGGCTTGCCAGTGTTTCCGAACGACGTGTTGATACAGCGCCTGGACATCCAAGTCACGGTTGATCGCCGTCTCCCCGCGA
This sequence comes from Methylotuvimicrobium sp., assembly GCF_050611805.1. Classification (NCBI taxonomy): domain Bacteria; kingdom Pseudomonadati; phylum Pseudomonadota; class Gammaproteobacteria; order Methylococcales; family Methylococcaceae; genus Methylotuvimicrobium; species Methylotuvimicrobium sp. The sequence continues at coordinate 14,098 of NZ_JBNGHF010000039.1, read as the reverse complement.
TACTCGCGGAGCCGGTACTTCAGCTTGCCTTTCTTCATGCGGAGCACAGCTACTAACGACGCCTCTTGGCTCAGGCGAATCATCGCCTTGCTGCCAAACCAGGCATCGGCCAGTAAATAATCCGCTACTCCCGTCGCTCATTGCCTAGCAAACGTTTCGGACCGTTCGTTTTGGATAAGGCCAATGCTCGTTTACTTCAGGAAGGGCGCGCCGTCCTGTTGACACAGGCAGAGACAGAAACAGTTCGGTTTACGAAGCATTGGCGCTATACGCTCCTTCCTGGCTACCCTATTTTCCATCGCTATCATCGTCGAAAAATCTGCAAAATCGACAACAAGGAGCATCTATCGATGCTGAAAGCTTGATCAGAGAATTAGCTGATGCTTTGGATGCCATCAGCCTCCAACAACCCCTGATTATTTGTCTGGAAGATTTACACTGGTGCGACTCTTCGACCGTCGAATTTATCTCATTCTGGGCCCGACGACCGATCCCGCCAAGATTCTTTTGCTGGGTACGCTAAGACAGTCCGATACCATCCTCAACAATCTTCCGCTAGGAGATTGTAAACACGATCTTCAGTTTCGTGGCATCTACTCAACTGCCATTAGAGTTTTTATCATTAGCCGATACGACGGAGTATTTATCGGTTCACTTTCAACCTAACGACTTTCCTGCATCGTTTGCTGCGGTGCTCCATCGGCAATCCTTATCATTAAGTTCGGAGCAAAGAGCCAAAAGCTATTCGTTGCGATCTGCGGTCGGTTTAAGTCGAGTACCTCTCTTACGCCGCTGCTATGAGTAGGCGAATTTGTTGTTATCGAATCACTTGGCCTCGTTCGATGAAGGATTTACCACCACGGCTTGGCGAGAAGGCGAGCGGATTTTGCTTGAACTGAAACACTGTATACCCGGCTCCCTATCATTATCCTGACCTTAAATTCGGCACCCGCCGATCATGTCAAAATATTTTTCAGATGAGCCAAATTTGCCTTCCCCCGCTCTTTGATGACGGCCGGATCCAGCTTTTTTTTATTACTCCATTCCAGATCATCGGCCGGCAACTCGCTTAAAAATCGGCTCGGTTCGCATTCGGAAATTTCCCCGTAGCGCTTTCGGTGCGTGCAATAGCTAAAAGTTAACGAACGCTGCGCACGCGTGATGCCGACGTAGGCGAGGCGGCGTTCTTCCTCGATATTATCGGTTTCGATGCTGTTTTGATGCGGCAGCAAATTTTCTTCCATACCGATCAAAAACACATGAGGAAACTCGAGACCCTTGGCCGCGTGCAGTGTCATTAGGCTGACCTGGTCGCCGGCCTCTTCTTCCTGATTGCGCTCGAGTATATCCATCAACATGATTTTCGAGACGATTTCAGACAATGATTTCTCGCTGCCCTGGTCTTTGTCGGCGATGCGCTTCAACCAGTCGATCAGTTCGTAAACATTTTGCATCTTACGTTCGGCCGATTGTGGCGTTTTCGCGTTTTCGCGCAGCCAGGCTTCGTAGCCGATTTGGCTTATCATCTGCTCGATCACTGCGAAAGTATCGCCTCGCTCCATGCGATCGGCGGTATCGTTCACCCAGTCGGTAAATTTTTGTAAACGCTGTCGCGCCTTGTCGGACAGCCGCTGCATCAGGCCCATTTCGGTGCTGGCCTTAAACAAACTGGCGTGACGCTCGTTCGCATAGGCGCCGAGATTTTCCAGCGTGGTCGGACCGATTTCACGGCGCGGCGTGTTGATAATGCGCAAAAACGCGGCATCATCGTCCGGATTCACGAACAAGCGCAGATAACTAAGTATGTCTTTGATTTCGGTATATGCGAAAAACGACGTGCTGCCGCTGATAAAATACGGCACGTTGTTTTCGCGTAGCGCCCGCTCGAACAGTCGCGATTGATGATTGCCTCGGTATAGAATCGCGTAGTCCTTGTAGCTACTGCCTGTTTTAAACTTGTGATGAATGATTTCCGAAACAATCTGTTTCGCTTCGATGGTTTCGTCCTTATGACTCAACACGCGCAGCGGGTCGCCGAAGCCTAAATCGCTCCACAAGCGTTTTTCAAACGAGTGCGGATTGTTTGCAATCAATTGGTTCGCAACTTTCAAAATCCGCCCGGCCGAGCGGTAATTTTGCTCAAGCTTAATAACCTTCAAGCGCGAGAAGTCTTTTTGCAATTGCGCCAAATTTTCCGGTTGTGCGCCGCGCCAGGCATAAATCGACTGATCGTCGTCGCCGACCACGGTGAAACGCCCGAGGTTACCGGCCAACAGCTTGACCAGTTGATATTGCGTGATGTTGGTGTCCTGATATTCGTCGACCAGCAGATAACGAATCTTGTTCTGCCATTTTTCGAGAACTTCCGGGTGCTGTTGAAACAATAAAACCGGCATCAAAATCAAATCGTCGAAATCGACTGCATTGTAGGCTTTCAAGCTGCGCGTGTAATCGGTATATAAGTGCGCGGCCGGCGCTTGTTCTTGCGAGGCATGAGACAAGGCCTGTTCCGGCGTCACGAAGGCGTTTTTCCATTGGCCGATTTGCCAAGCGTAATGATCGACCTTATCGATATCGCATTCCTTCCCGTTGTGCATAACCAGGTTTTTCAGAAGCGTTTGCTTGTCCTGTTCGTCGAACAGCGTCAACGCGGCTTTGTAACCGAGCGCCTTGTGTTCCTTGCGGAGAATATTCAAACCGAGCGAATGAAAAGTCGAGACGGTCAAACCGCGAATGTCTTTGTCGTTCAGCAGTTTCGAAACGCGCGATTTCATCTCTCGCGCAGCCTTGTTCGTGAATGTCACGGCCGCGATATGCCGAGCCGGCGTGCCTTGCTTGACCAGATAAGCGATTTTCTCGGTGATCACGCGCGTCTTGCCGCTGCCGGCACCTGCCAGCACAAGCAAAGGCACATCGACGGTGCGCACCGCCGCAAGTTGTTGGGGATTAAGTTCGGCCATGTTGTTTAACGAAACGTGATGAAAAGCTTTCGAGGATTAATGATTGGAATATGAGTAGACTGGTTACTTCGGTTATCCGTTCATCGTTATACACATCATTATGTAAGTCACGTCATTCCGGCAGGGGTTGCCGGAGTCCAGGCTACATGGATGGATTTAGCTTGCCGTCCTTGGTATTGGATAATCGCGTCCCGGCGGTTATGATGGCTCTTGTGTATAACGATGAGCTATCATCCGTGGGAAACCATATGCGTATATTTTAAACACGGTATGTATTCCCTCGCAGGAGAGACTGTGAAAGTATCGAGCAGGCTTCCGCGTATTGCCTATAAATACCACCCATCATTTTTGTAGCTTGAGGGGAATTTCAGAAACTTTCATCCGGCAAATTGCTCCCTGGCTTCATTACTCGAAATTATAGCATTTTTGCCAAACCGTTTGTGAAACAAGGCGGTAACATAAAAAGAGGTTAAATTAATAATTCAATCCTTTTTACTCGGAATCTGACATCGACTAGAAAACGCATGTTCAAAGGGAATCGCAAATATTTGTAAACCGCGACTCAAAAGAAGAGCCTGTAAGCCATAACTGACAAAAGTGTCAGAAGTTCTTACAATCATTGCCAAATTCGTTTGCGGAAAAATTCACTGTGAAACTTGAAAAGCATGCCTTGACCAATTCACAATCTAATTTGAACAGATTATTTATTAGATTTAATTGTTTCAAGCACATAACGGCGAAACGTTACGAACGAATTTATAAAATCTCCTCAACGAAAAGATTGTAAGCATTCGCTGACAAGAGTGTCAGCTTTTACAACAAAAAAACTTACCGTCATTATGCGGATTTCTCACCGGACGCTTGGAAATTCTAATTAAAATACAATTCAGACCGGTTTAAAAAAACGTTCAAAAGAGAATAAAGACAGGGGGCAAAACGCTACGGACGGGCTTACAAAACGCATCCGGCAGAGCATTATCGGCCGCTTAACGCTTTCAACAAATCGCTAGCGGCTTGCTTGTTTTCGAACGGAGCGGGAGCATTCGCAATTTTTTGCAGAATTTCGATCGCAACCTGTTTATTACCATTGGCTTGTTGTGCATTAGCGAGATGGAATTGGATATCCAGGGAATTAGGTGCTAGGTCGGCAGCTTTTTGCAATTTAGCCAAGGCGTCTTTCGCTTGTCCATTTTGCAACAATACAATACCGTAAGTATCGGCAATAGCCGCAGTATCAGGCGACAACCTATAGGCTTTTTCCGCTAATTCCAAAGCCTTCGAATTATTCTGGCCGTAATAAATCATTGCCAGATTATTCAAAATCACGACATTCTCTGGCTTTTCGTTGAGAATGGTTCGATAGTAGCTCTCAGCTTTGCCAAAGTTTTTTTGACTAAGATAAAGATTGGCGATTTGCAGGTGCGCGTCCAAATTTTTGGGATTTTTATCAATTTCACTGTTAAACACTCGAATGGCTTCGTCGATCTTGCCTTGTGCGGAGAGTAACCCACCAATTTGGTTCAACAATCTCGCATTAGGCCTGATTTCATAAGCACGTCGATTATATTCCAACGCCTTATCGAGTTGTTTTTGGGCCAGATAAATATCGGCTTTTAAGATAAAACCAACCGCCGATTCTGGATACTGTTTTTCGATACGAGCGGCTTGTTCCATCGCCTGATCTAATTTTTGCTCATTGATCAAATAAACGGTTTTTAGTGTCATGACCTGCTGATCATCTGGGCTAACAGCGGTCGCTTCTTCGACTAATCTTGACACGTCCGCAGAAGCATCCGGTCGCGCCATCAAAAGCCTCGCCAGTAATACCCGATGAAAAACGTCTTTTTGATCTTGCGTAATTATTGTCTTTAAAGTTTGGGCGGCGCTTTCGAAATCTTTATTGAGTATTTGTGCCCTCGCCAGCATCGAGAGGACAGATTTTTCGTTCGGATAACGATTGACTATCCCTTGCATTAACTCAAGTACCTTTAATGGCTCTTGCTTGAGCTCGTAGAGCTTGATCAGATTATTGACGACCAAAAGCACCTGCTCTTTATTGCCCTGTACCTGCTTCAGCGCGGTCGATAAAATATTTTCAACTTCGACGAGATCATTCTGCCGATAAGCAAGGTTCGCCTTCAAAATATACGGAACAGCCGCTTTCGGATGAGCAGCCAGAGCTGCGTCGATATACTCTTGAGCCGCTTTTGACTCATTATTTTCAAGCGCCAACAAAGCTAGACCTTGCAGTGCGCTTAGATTGCGGGGATTTAAGTTAAGAGCTTCTTGAAAGCTTGTGACTGCGGCTTTTTGATCTTTTTGAAGGGTTTTTATCAGGGCTTGTAAGTTATGATACGCGGATTGATTCGGGAATTGCTGGAGCAGACCTTTGAGCTTGGTCTGCGCCTCATCGAGTTTTTTTTGTTTGATTAATTCCAAAACAAGCTGATGATTTTGCTTGAGAGTCTGCTGATCTGTTTCAGGCGCCGATTCGAAAAACGACATGACGCCTTCATCATAAGTGGAATCGATTTTCAGCTCATCCTCTATCGGAGCCCAAAGATCGTGACTTTGCGGATCATATTTTGCCGCTTGGCTGAGACCACTCATCAGGCCAACAACAATGGCGAAGGCCGCCTTTTTGGGCAATGCTAATACTTTGTATTTCATGGTTTATACCTTAATTTATTCAGGTCTGCGAGGGGTTAACACAACACTTTGACAAAAATAACGGCGATTACAAAAAAATGTACAGCATTAAGGGGCTCTTAGCTTCGCATTGTAAAAGAAAGCCGCTCTCAACTAATCTTTCGTTTACTATCGCGTTGCCTTGAGAAGAGGAAAAAATCCTGAATCAGTGTCAGTAAATTTTACATTGTTTCGAAATACGTTTTTCACGATCTTTTGCTCAAAGCTCAAATACACCTAGTTCATTGTTATTTATATGATTTATTTATTACTATAAACATACATCTCATCCAATCAACCACGAATGCGTCAAATCAGAAATTTTTCACTATTCTTTAGATAGAAACATTCTAGATTGTGAGTCAGTTCACATTTTCGCCAAATACACGACAATCTCTTTGAATCAACAAGATGCCGTTCAGATTAAGCCATCCTCCAAATTTTACGCTCTAACCCCATTTGTCAGACATTGTCAGAAAAATTTACACTCCTCCCGAAAAATAAGCGACTTGCTTAATAAAAACCGAACAACCTGATGAAAAAATTGATTATTCTTAACCTGGTATAAATTTAGCTTACGAAACATTACAATAATACTAAAATTTTTCTATAGTGGTGGGCATTATGAAAACAATAGAAACAAAAATTAACAGACCGGCGATAGCGGCATTTGCTTTAGCTGCTGCGTTATTTGCTGGCGGCAGTCAGGCTGCAACGTTATGCTCCGCTTATACAGCGCCTAATACTCATCCGAATGGCTTATCGGTCGAGGATGTGACTTTCAAGGGAAACAATGCTAATGATTGCTACGGCGTGATTGACTCAGGCCCTGGCGGCAACCCAACAAGCGATACAGTTTGGGCGGATACCGGCTGGACACAGTTTGCGAAAGACGAATCCGGTACAAGCGGTGATATTGAAGGCACGGTACTAGGCATTGAATTCACCTTAACTGCATCAACGTTCGCTAGCAATAGTGGCACTTGGTTACTTGCATGGGAAAAAGTTGATGAGCCTGGATACGATTTAAAGATGGATGTAGTCGCTAATTTAAAAGCAGCTAATGGTTCTGCTTCATATTTGTTTGAAGATTTGACTTTTACATCCAATGGCAATGGCTCTGGAGCATGGGAAATTACTTTTGCCGGTCCAGGACAAGGCGATAACCCAAGTCTTTCTAACATGACTCTTTGGTATCAAAACGCAACCTCAACGCCTCCTAACGGCGGCGGAGGCCCAGGAGGCGGCCAAGTCCCAGAACCCCATCTGATCTTATTAATGGGCATCGGACTATTGGGTTTTGGCGCCACAAAATTTCGCAAAACGACCAAAGCCTAATCACTTAGAAACACCTTCGAACCAAAACGCCGGAAATCGCCGGCGTTTTTTTTACTTTTCGACTCGTCCGTCCACACTATTGATCCTAAATTCGACAACCTAACCATGAAACACCTGAAACATTCAAGAGATTGCCTGAACATTCCTGCTAACCTCTTGGATGAACGAAAGTTCTATACAAACGAATAAAGAAGTTATTAAGTTGACGTCTCATTCTTCATGATCTTCATTGTGAAATGCTTTTTACAGGCTAAAGGTAATGACTATTGGATTCGTAATGATTCACACCCCTTATCGTTCCCATGCTCCAGCGTGGGAATGAATTCCGAGACGCTCTAGCGTCTCGTCCCGCTGGAGCGGTGCTCAGGCATTCCCACGCAGAGCATGGGAACGATAATTGCCGGAGGATTGAATAGTTATTTGGATTCAGCTTATAAAAAACCTCGCAAAAACGGCTCTGTTCACGTTAATAGTTAAAACATGAATACTAGCCAATTCCGAAGGAGTTTGATGTTGCCAGCTATTACTACATATAAAATAAAAATCCTGCAAAAAAAACGCCGACGTCAGCCGGCGTTTTTTTTTTGCAGTTTACTTTTGCTTATTTAGAAACTGTAATCGTATGTTTAGCAGTTTTATTCGAAGTATCGGTAGCAACCGCTTCAATGATATAAGTGCCTCGGCTTTCTCTGTTGGTATTCCAATTATGAGACAATTGATTGCCGTCTGCCGAACTCACCAGACTGCCGTTAATAAACAGCTGGATATTAGCCACCGCAACGTCGTCTTCCGCCGAAACATTTATTTTAACTACTCGTGATAGTCGGCTACCGTCGGCTGGATTACTGATAGCTACGGTTGGAGCCGCTATATCTTCAATCACTTCCTCGACAGGCTCATCAACGACTTCTTCAACTTGTTCGATCGTATTTTTGACCGTTACATTAACACCACTTGAAACCCCTTCATTACCTGCCGCATCGATCGTGGTTGCGCTCAAGTTTACGGAACCATCTGCGACTTGATTGGAATCCCAGCTAAATTGGTAAGGTGCGGTCGTATCGGTACCGACATAGATACCATTGGCATAGAGCGTCACTTCGCTCACACCGACATTATCGGTGGCATTGACCTCGACTTCAACCAATCCGCTGACGGTATTTCCCCCCGTTGGCGAGAAAATATTGACTGAAGGCGCCTCGCTATCGACAGTGACATTCACCATACTTTGCGCCATTTCAACCGCTACGGCGGCATTGATGCGGCCGTGACCATAGTATGGGTGGATATCGCCAGCGATTTTATCGGCCGAGGATTTCAAGATTTGCTCGACTTCATCGGGCGTTAGCGTTGGATTCGCGCCCTGAATCAGGGCAATCACGCCTGCAGCCACTGGTGACGAAAACGATGTGCCGTTCCAACTACCATAGCCGCCGCCGCGCGTAGTGGTTTGAATCGATGCGCCCGGCGCCGCAACATCGATGAACTCGCCATAATTCGACCAAGAAGCCTTGGCATCGGAGCTAGTCGTAGCCGAAACGCTGATCATATGAACATTATCTTTAAATCCAGGATCGACGCCGTCGTTACCGGCCGCAACAACAACCAGGCCACCTTTGCTGCGCATGTATTGTGCGGCATTGGTTACCGCAGAACTGTTGGAAACGCCGTAACTGATGTTCGCGACGTCAGCACCTTGATCGGCCGCCCAGTTCAAGCCACGAGCAATATCGCTCCAATAAGCCCAACCATCACTACTGTTGGTAATGCGCACCGGCAATATTTGCGCATTCCAAGCGACGCCAGCAACGCCGTTAGCGTTATCGGTTGTGGCAGCTGCCGTACCCGCTACCGCCGTGCCGTGTCCATGTACATCAGAACTGTTGGTGCTGCCGTCGACCGCATTCCAACCTGGCAGCATTTTGCTGGATAAGTCAGAGTGCGCGCTATCGACACCGGTATCCAAAATAGCAATCACGGTGTTGTCGGCTTTTGTTGAGCTCCAAGAGGTTGGTGCTTGAATTTTGGGCAAATGCCATTGGTTGCCGTAACGCGGATCGTTGGGCGTCGTCAAGCTGAATTCGACCGCCATATCGAGCTCTGCGAATTCGACATGAGGATTTTTGGATAATGCTCGAATAACGGCTTGCTCGGCTTGTGGTGGTACAGAGATAACATGCACTCCGATGTTACCGATTATCTCTTTTTTTTGGCCTTTATTGCGTTTCAGAATTTTGTCGAATTCTCTGTCCGATAATCCGGCTTTCGGTTTGACCAAAATTTGGCCTTCTTTCCAAGGCTTGTCGGGGGCTGCGTAGGTTGGTCCGGCTGCACCGCCCAACACACCGGCAAGCAATACCGCCGCTACGGCCTTGGAAAGCTGAGTTGAATTAAATGTGTTTTGATTTTTTTGACTTCTTCGGCTGTTAGAGCTCATGACCCCACTCCTTATTTAAAATAAAGGTCCGAAGGAGTTCCTTGAAGCTGAATATAAATTGGCGTAATGTTTGCCCTATGCCAATTTAGCAATCCCACTGTCATAGGAATAACTCCGTTAGACTGGAAACTTTGCGTCGCCACCTTTCGATGGTTTTGCCCTTTTATTATTTTCGATTGACTGGAGCGTCTAAAAGCCCTTTGAAAGCTTTTTTCGTTCCGGTTGAGTTACAGTGTATAAATTTCAGAAATAATTGATGTGACTTGCTTGGCAAAAATTTATTTAGAGAAATCATCTTGTTATTGTTGATATCGATTCAGTGAATTAGTAAGCACTTTTGCGTTGCCCATTTCGACTTCCCCACAAAAAACTTTTTGAGTTTTAGCCATTCGTTCATCTTTAATTAGGCGCAATGGCCGACAGTGCATAGATCAAATCGCCTAAGAAAGAAATTTGTTTTAGGCGAGTTTTTGTCAGCAAAAGATTACACAAGAAGTCTTATTTTGACCTTAACTCAGATAAGCGTTTGGCCTAAATTCAATAGTTTTCTCAATCGCAATTTAGATTTAGGCATGAGGGATTGGTGATCATAGGTTATAAAGCGCCAGGCGTAGGATGCGCATCGCGCACCTGGGCCGGGAAATCTTGTCGGCTTGGAACCGTGGAAAGGTGCGTGATGCGCACCCTACGGTGCTAAATTCAATAGTTCTCTCTATAGACAAACTCAGGGTTAAGCAACAGCAAATACGCCCATTTGAAGTATACTTGTCGCCTATCATTTATTCGGTTTAAAACGACGTGCTTCGCTTACTTAATTTGCTCGCCAATCTTTTTCCTTTTTGGGTCATCACCTGTAGCGGTTTAGCATTATTTTTTCCTGCTTGGTTTACTTGGTTCAGCGGTCCGATGATCGTTTGGGGCTTGGCTATTATCATGATCGGCATGGGTATTACGCTTAGCTTCGAGGATTTTCGACGGGTAACGCGCACGACTCGACCGGTTTTAATCGGCGTCGTTGCTCAATTTGCCGTGATGCCTCTTTTAGGATGGGCCATAGCTTATGGATTTTCGCTCAATCCGCAATTGGCGGTCGGTCTGATACTGGTGGCATGCTGCCCCGGCGGTACCGCATCAAACGTGGTTAGCTACATTGCTCATGCCGATGTCGCGCTATCGGTATTGATGACGATGTGCTCCACATTCGCCGCCGTTGTCATGACGCCGCTATTGACTCACTGGCTAGCCGGTGCCTATGTTCCGGTGGATGCTTGGAGCTTATTTTTCAATACTCTGCAAGTGGTGATTCTGCCGGTTTTGTCGGGTATGTTGCTAAATCGTTATACGCCGCGCCTGGTTCAGGCTGTAACACCTGTCGCACCGCTCGTTTCAGTGATGGTCATCGCATTGATTTGCGCAAGCATCATTGGCGCGAATGCAGGCACGATAAAGGATTCGGCTTTACCTTTGTTGAGCGCGGTTGCCTTATTGCATCTAGGCGGATTTACAATCGGCTATGCAATGGCTCGCTTGATGAAGCTTGAAGAAAACGCATCCCGCACAATTTCAATTGAGGTGGGCATGCAAAACTCCGGCTTAGGCGCGGTACTTGCTCAATCCAGCTTTGCACAAATGGCCCTTGCACCGATTCCCTCTGCTATTTCAGCAAGTTTTCATTCGATCATCGGCAGTGTACTGGCAGCCTGGTGGCGTATACGAAAGACTAAAAGATAGATGGGAATAATGCAGGATGAACTATTTTCTTTTACAAATTCCGGTATAAGCTTGTGAAGACTATGCTCAAGTCATATACCCATCGCAGATCAAAATTCGGCGCCGGGGCGTACTACGTACCCTCTCGCAAGTCTTTCGGATCTATCAAGCCTATAACGATAAAGATACGTGATGCGTACCCTACTACTGACTTTTACTCCTCGGCAATTGCTGAGTTTCAAGGATAGTGTGAATGAAGAAAATGCAGGAGCGTTTTTCCGCATTGCATCGCATACAGCGCCTAATGTTAGCTTCCTAATACATGCCATCCATGGCGTTATACAAAATCAGCTTCACCCTGCACTTGGGATATCCCAGATAGTTAAATACTATGGATTTAGGTGCTGGGCCTTTTACGGGCTGCCTAGCGACGATACTTGACTAGCGAAGGAGCACTCACCGATCGCCTGCTTAAGTGGTAAGTGGCTTTTATCGGCCTGTCGCACTATTGATCGGCAGGGCTGTCTAATTGCAAGTGATGACTGGTGTCTTCATCTTCAAAGTAGTCATCCAGATCATCGAACAAATCATCATGATCGTCCAGCAACATGACTCCGTCATTAATCAAATATTCACGACGTTGAAAATAAGCGGTCTTGATGAATTCGTAACGATCGACTGCGGCTTCATCTAAAATCTTCTCCGAAGACAACAAACCAGCACGTTTGTCGACACCCTCTACCGCATTGGCCGCTGTACTTGCTGCGCTAACCGCTGCTCCGGCAAACATCGTATAAGTTAACGGATCCATCAAGGCATCGCCAACCAGGCCGGCTACACCTCGCGGAGAACCGGGCCCGATGAATGGCAGCACCAAGTATGGGCCGGTTGGAACACCCCAATAGCCAAGAGTTTGATCAAAGTCTTCAATATTCTTAGGCAAATCGACTTCACTTGCTACGTCGAAAAAGCCTCCCAAGCCTAAGGTCGTATTAAGAAAAAAACGTCCGGTATCTTTCCCGGCCTGAGCCAATTTCAATTGAAAAATATCGTTGAGAATCACGCCGATATCGTCGATATTGCTAAAGAAATTAGTAATCCCTTGGTTGACCGGCTCAGGAGTCACGTAATCATAGCCCTTGGCGATTGGCTTCATGATGTAATGATCGAGATCTTCATTAAAGGAATGTACGCTACGATTCCAACCCTCCCATGGATCGTCTGGGTTGGCGGGAGTCGCGGCACAGCCGCTCAACAGGACCGTACATAACAAGCCTACTGTTGTAAAAGTATGAGGCCCGGAGGCGAGTAATTTTAGGCGCATAGTCTTCTTATTTAGTTATTCATTAAATAAATCGGCGTCATTTTAGCAGTAATTCCTGATTGTTATGAGTTCTTATTGCTGATTCTGCCAACAGCTGACGAAAAAAAAGAATAAATCCCGCTGTACCTCCTCGGAATGTCCAGTAAACAAAGTAAATCAAGATTCATTAGGCCGACCTTTAATCGCCGAACATAAGCGTTCGCAATTAAAATTCAGGTCAATTGGCGCCTGAATGACCGGCATAAACCACTATTCCCTTAATACTCAAAAATTTAGTTTAAGTATTCAGCCCCCTCTTTGAAAAAGACGTCCACATAGATGCAGGAGATAGGGCAATGCAGGAGCAATTGCCGAGGGGCTAGAGAAAAATTTTTAATATCCCCCATTTTTCAAATGGTCAATAATTACGCCTGAATGCGGTAATTTGCCAACGGGGCCTGAATACTTATAACTTTAGAAGGCGAGGATGTAGCCAGCGAGCGGCCCTCGATAGACACCTTCACACCGTTTTTTATTATACGGTTTATCGATCAAAAAAGAGTCAACCCCAAATCAATGGGCATTAGCATAGCAGACTGAACTTACTATTAGCTTTCAATTTAACAAAGGCCAATATTCACCCTCGTCTTAAAATCGCAGTCTTAACGACAACTTAGAATAATTTATACTTCACACGGTCACATTTTTGGTTTTTAGTACACGTCACTCACGCACACTACTTGGTCAAACCTAGAAAAAGCATTTCACCATGAAGATCCTGAAGAATAAGAAGTTAATTCAATGACTTATTCTGCCCATGCAAATCACTTCCGCTTCCCTAAAAGGTTATTCAAAAATTTAAGAAAAGCCGTTAAAAGAAGCCATTAAATTCATGTGTTTCATGCTTAAACTGCCGAGTTTAGGTTAAAACGTTAATCAAAAAAGCAATAACAGCTATTCTATTCAATTATTTGATTCTATAAGCATAATGGACACAAGGTTTAAAAATAAAATCACCAAAATTAGGAGATGCACGAATGAATCGACAATGGCCTTGGTCTTTTATCTTTATTACGATAATCAGCCCTTGCTTTTAGCGCATCGCCATCGATAGATGGGTAGCACCCAATCGATGCCCGCAGTTTTTTTATTCATCGATATTTTACTGATCAGCGCAAAAACCTGTAGCCTGATTGAAAAAGTCGGTCAACCGGCTATTTTGGGCGAATTACTTTTAGGTCTTGCGCTCGGTAATTTAGGACTCATCGGCATCGATTTTTTCGAAGCGGTAACTCGATACGTGTTCTTCGATAACCAAACGTTATTGACGGCTTGGGTTTTGACCTTAGTCGCGGTCGTCGGCATTGGCATGGTGCCGCGCGGAGAGGTCGGTTTGGTATTTGCTATGTCCGGACACACCACAGGAATCCTATCTGCCGAAGTCTTTTCGGTGATCGTATTAATGGCAATCATCACCACACTGATGACGCCGCCGCTGTTGTCTTATTTACTGAAAAAACACGTCGATAATCATTGACGCCGCAGATGGAGGGCGCGGGGGATAAAAGAGCAGGATAGCTATTCTCGATTGCATCGAGAGTCATCTAATTTCCTGATTAGCAAGTTTCTTCAGCTAAAGCCCAAAGATCAGCATATCCTTAG
>NZ_JBNGHF010000038.1:0-46707 GCF_050611805.1 Methylotuvimicrobium sp. | reverse complement strand
CGGACAGTCGTCCGTCTGGATCGGACATGCTACGCTTAGCGTACGATTTTTTCCGGATTCTGTGGGCTTGACTAGTAGATTAAAGGAGCCAAAGCCGTTCAGGGGGAATCCGTACAGCATCCATACGCAAGATGCTTGACTGGAAAATAAGCCATCGGCAATAGACCTAACGGGCTAAAATTTGGCTACTGCTATACGGCGACACCATGTAAATAGCGTTTAGGAGTAAAGCAGAGAAAAAATTTAAAGGTCGCTACATAGTCCGTTGCCGTCACTCGGGATCAAAGTATCAAAGTCTTCTTTTGGCCGTTCCCTTCCTTTAGAATGTGTAAAACATCGGTCTGCATTCTATTAAAATGAAGCATACCTGATTAGGATGTTACTCATTTACGAAGGAATCCTTACGGTCCTCCAAACTATCCTTCACCCTTCGACAGGGCTCTCCTGAGCGTAGCCGAAGGGCTCAGGGCGAACGGTAGTTTGAGGCTCTCAACTGCTCTTTTTAGGTTAAAACACCATTCACTAGGAGTTGCTGATGAATTATTTGGATATGTTATCCGTGGCTTTGGAAGAAGCCCGTGCGGGATTTGATGAAGGCGGCGTTCCGGTTGGTGCGGCATTATTCGATTGCGAAGGCCGTGTGCTTGGTCGGGGGCGTAATCGGCGAGTTCAAGACGGCGATCCATCGATACATGGCGAAACCGACGCATTTCGTAAAGCGGGGCGGCAAACGAACTACCGCGATAAAATTCTCGTGACGACCTTAGCTCCTTGTTGGTATTGCTCCGGATTGATTCGACAGTTTAATATCGGCACCGTTGTTGTCGGCGAATCGGTCAATTTTTCAGGGCATTTGGATTGGCTCAGGGAGGCAGGAGTCAATGTCATCGAGTTGCACGATGCCGATTGTATTGAGCTAATGCGCCGTTTTATCGAGCAATCGCCGCATATCTGGTTTGAAGATATCGGCGAATACGTTGGTGCTTAATCCTAAATCCGGCGGCTTAATCTTTCTGCTTGGAATAGATCAAGCAGATATAAATAAAAAACTGCGTACCGAAAATTAGATTGGCCATCAATAAATGTATCGGTTGCGCGCTAGCGGGAAAACCGAGTCTGTCGAGGCTGACTCCGGCCAGAATTGCAATGACGACCATGGCGGTCAAGGCTATGCCGAGTGTATGCAGTAGTCTGTTTTGAGCGGGCGAGCGATACAGTTTCCAGGCCAGCCATAGATTTGTAAACAAGATAATCGACGAAAACGAGCGGTGTACATAAAAAATGATGGGGAGGTCATCGCGCCAATATTGACGGTCGATATAGGCATGTTCGTTAGCAATTAGATCGACGGCTTCTCGAACTTGCGTGCCCATTGCTACTTGAATCAAGGTCATGGCCAATGCGGCGGTCAACACGCCCTTGAAAACATGGGGCAGCGACTGTGTATCAAGGCTTTGAAAAAACTCCCGCTGCGATCTTGCTATCACGTAAATTAGCAAAGCCACGATGAACAATGCCAATAGCATATGTAAGGTTATCATCAGCGGCTTTAGATTGCTGGCGACAACCACGGAACCTAGCCAAGCTTGAAAGCCGACGATAAAAACCACCGCCAAGCAAAGATAAAATACCGTCTTATCGGACTTGAGATAAATACGGGACGACCAAGCGGTCAGTAAAATCAGAATTCCAATGCTGGCGCCGGTTAAGCGATTTAGATACTCGGTCCAAGTTTTGACCGGATTGAAATCGGTGTTTTGATAACCTCGTTCGGCATAGATGGTTTTGTAGTCCGGCGGAAGCTGAGAAATGTCGGTTGGGGGAATCAATTTGCCGAAGCAAGTCGGCCAGTCAGGGCAACCCATTCCGGCGCCTGATGCGCGAACGATGCCTCCGACCAGGATCAAGAAGTAAACAGCGAAAATGGTAATGGTTCCGATGCGTCTGAACCTGAGTGCGGCTTCAATATCAATCATTGGTGTGATCTATAAGTTTTTGAGAGGATATCAGTGATACTTTTGGTTAGCCGAATCTCGGCACCGGATTGCCCGTCATAAGCATTGCTCCAAAAGTAGCTATGATTTTGAAACATCGACAATGATCTATGGGATTTAGACGCTGCCTAAGTACGGGTTTTGCATAACGCCACGGATGTTGTGTAGTAGGGCAATGCAGGAGCGAAAATCAGGAAAACATAGACTGTGCAATTTCTATTTCTTCGGATAATCCTTCTATTTCCAGAATTTCAGCATCGGAAGACAGACCCAGCTTGGCAAATGCCGGCACGGTAGACCAGTCAACCCGTGTTGCAGGATGATCGGTCCCGGCTATGCTTTGTAAAAAAGCCACTTGTACAAGATCAACATAATCGGCTTTTTCACCCGAGTCATAGCCAAAGTTAACGTATTGATACGGCACGGCTTTTAACTCATCGGGAAAGGTCCATGTATCCATAATGATTTTTCCAACGGCCGGATGGGCTTTTTCCAGCAATTTTTCAAGACGTGAAGGGCTGTCTCTGAATTCCGGAATATCTTCTACCAGCATCAAAATTGGCAATTTGCCAATTTGGTGAATGAGCCCTGCTAGCATAGCTTCATCGGGATTTAGATGCCGGGTGCATGTTGCCAATGCTCTACTGATGGCCGAGACATTGATACTTTGTTCCCAGGACTGTCTGAAGTAATGCTCAAGCACTGTTGAAGTCGGGCTGAACATTTGTTGCATTACCAGGCTGCTTATCAATGAGCTAATGGTTTTAAGCCCTAGACGCGTGACCGCCATTTGAATGCTCTTGATCTCGTTGACTCCGCGATATAAAGGGCTGTTAGAGACTTGAATCAAGCGCGTAGACAAGGCTGCGTCGGTGACAATCATGTCTGCTAATTGCTGTGCCGTTGCTTCGCCTTTAGCTACTGCGTCGCGAACCTTTAACGCAATGTCAGGGAGAGTTGGCAATATCAGGCGATTGGCATCCAGTTCTTTTTGAACATGGTCAAGAAAAGCCTGGACTGATTTAAATTGCATTCGAGTTCAAGTTCCCATCAAAGATTTACAGTTTAAATTCAAATAGCTGTCCAAGTAGGAAAGCAGCCGTCAAGCCTAAGTTTTCGAAAAAACCATTTTTAGCTAAGGATTTCGTGAAAAATAACTTCCTGGAGCTATGAGTTTTGTAGCGGGTTCGGTAACTCACTTGACAGGACTCCGTGAACCCAGCACCTAAATTATCTAAGATAGTTAACCATAGCCAATGGGCTATGGAATTTAGGTGCTGGGTGAATACGTCCGTGTAGGTTTCACGGCGGCGACTGATTGCCATGGATGGCATGAATGCAGATTTTGCAGGAACAAAAATCTGCCCTGCCACCGACACCTGCCAATCGAGTTACCGAACCTGCTTACCTTGCATTAAAATTTTGAGGCTCTCAACTGCTCTTTTTAGGATAAAGCGCCAGCTATTTACTTAAAATCCATAACCCAGTCATTTTATCCGACATGAAAATCGGTAAATTTCGACATCCAACGTCAAGCATGGACGCGATCGCTCAGCACCAATTCCATAGAATTATAGCGTTATTAGCCTGATTTTGTCCTTAGTCGTTGTATCAAGCATTAAGTTTTCGCTATCGAGTTCGCAATTCGGAAGAACTGCAAGCAGCTTAATGGTATTTCGTTCCTTTTGAGCGCGCAGGATTTTTCCTATCGTTTGACCGCTGTCGTCGAGAATAGCCGTTTTCGGAGGCGGCACTTCCGCGGCAGCGGATTCGGCTAAGAACAGCATTCTTTTCGTTTTTCCAAGATAATGTGTGCGCGCTACGATTTCTTGTCCGGTATAACAGCCCTTGTTAAAACTGATGCCGCCTAATTGATCGAGATTCAGCATTTGCGGAATAAATTCTTCGCTAGTTTCCTTATCGACCCACGGTATTCTGTCTTCGATATCGAATAGCCGCCATTGCTCAGGGTTGCTTGCATGGTAGCCTTGTTCTTGGGTAAGCGAGGACCATAGTTCGATGGCTTGTTCCGCCGATTCAACGGCTATATAACGTGATTTCGATGAAGGCAGTTTTATCAAGCGGAAGGGCTCGGCAAGCATGTGAAGTTCATGCTCCGGAACGGGCGAAAAAGAGTTTGACGAGCTTTTGTTAATCCCAACTAGGCAATACTCGTCTCGGCTATCGATCAGCTGCACATCGGCCCGTAAAATATATTTTCGTAGTTTTTCGATGATGCTATCGAGTAATTCGGAAGGCAAGATTAGAAGGAAGCCGTCGTTCGACTTGAATACAAGAAAATTGGCGATAACGCGCCCTTTAACATTGCAAAAGGCTCCGAAACTGCACTTTTGTTCGGTGAGTTCGTCGATATTGCAAGTTACTTGGCCTTGAAGAAATCGGCCTGCATCGGTGCCGGTGACTTTTAACACGGCTAGATCGATAACCGGACAAACCTGCCCGGTTTGTTTGTCTAAATCGTCGATTTTTTCTATGTTGGCAGTCTCGGTATTAATTCGAGTCTGCTGTTCAATAAGAAAGGATTTCCAAGCTTGATTCATGAATTATCGCTAGAGTTAATTGAAAGTTTCCGATTATATACTTCGCGCGGTCACATTTGCGATTTTCTGACGCGCTCTTTTGTCCGATAGCGGCGTTACGAAAACAGTTACATAGCTTGCTATGCGCCTGTTTTCGTGCCTTGCTACCGAACAAAATAGCATTGCCATAAAAGCCGCAAACATGACCGCACGAAGTATACTTCTGTCTGTTTAATGCTTGAAAAATATCAAACCATCGTTATTGTATGAAACATTTAGAGTTGGTAACGCTGCAAATCGGAATGTCGAAACGAGAGAAAAAAATTCTATTGCTCATGCACTTGATGTCTTTGCTTGCGATTGCGCTCAGTGCTATCGAGCCTTATGTTCAATGGCTGTTGATTGCGGTTGTTATCTTTAGCGGCATTGTCTCTCGACGCCGCTATTTTATTGGCGATACCGAACGCTTGCTTAGATATTCCGAAGATTACGGCTGGCAGCTTTTCACAGGGGATAGCTTCGCTCAAATTCGGATTCTCGGATCAACGGTCTTGACGCCGCTTGCGATTTTTTTTCATTATGAATTGCAAGGTAAAAACCATTACCAGGTCATTTTTAACGATGTCATGGACGAAATCGATTTTCGAAGACTAACCGTATATCTAAAAATAACCGTTTCAACAGAAGAGTAGGAAATCGGTTTTTATGCGGCATTTTTTTTGGTTCGCTCCTGCTTTAAGGCTTACCGCTTAAATATCCGGCGAATGTTGTTTCATCAATCCGTCCGGGAATTGTATAATTACGAGTTTTTTATCATCAAAGCAACTATCCCAATTGCTTAAACACTTCAGAGACCTCTATGGCGCTATATTGCGGAATCGTCGGATTGCCTAATGTCGGTAAATCAACTTTATTCAATGCTTTAACCAAGGCGGAAATCGCCGCCGAAAACTACCCTTTTTGTACTATCGATCCCAATGTCGGTGTTGTTGCCGTGCCAGACCCGAGGTTGGATAAACTCGCTGAAATCGTCAAGCCTCAACGTGTACTGCCAACCACGATTGAATTCGTCGATATCGCCGGATTGGTTGCCGGTGCTTCGAAAGGCGAGGGGCTGGGCAATCAATTTCTTGCCAATATTCGCGAAACCGATGCTATCGCACATGTCGTCCGTTGTTTCGAAGACGATAATGTCATTCACGTTGCCGGAAAAATCGATCCGATAGCCGATATCGAAGTCATCAATACCGAATTGGCGCTGGCCGACATGGCGACCGTCGAAAGGGCCTTGCAGCGGGCAGCCAAGGCGTCAAAATCCGGCAACAAAGACGAACTAGCCAGAAAAGCCGTATTGGAAAAAGTTAACGAACATTTGAACACCGGCGAACCGGTTAGGGCGATGGATTTATCCGATGATGATATGGCCCTGATTAAAGACTTGTGTCTGTTAACTGTTAAACCCACGATGTACATCGCCAATGTTCAAGACGACGGTTTTGAAAACAATCCGATATTGGACAAAGTAAAAGCATTCGCCGACAAAGAAGGTGCCATGGTCGTACCGGTATGCGCGGCAATCGAAGCGGAAATCGTGCAGCTTGATGAAGACGAAAAACAAGAATTTCTTGATGATTTAGGGTTGGACGAGCCGGGTTTGAATCGAGTCGTGCGTGCTGGTTACCGGCTGCTTAATTTATCGACGTATTTCACGGCGGGCGTCAAAGAAGTTAGGGCTTGGACTATACACGTCGGCGCCACGGCTCCGCAAGCTGCAGGAGTCATTCATACCGATTTTGAAAAAGGTTTTATCCGCGCCGAAGTTATTTCCTATGAAGACTTCGTTACTTACAAAGGTGAGCAGGGCGCAAAGGATGCCGGTAAATGGCGTCTCGAAGGCAAAGATTATGTCGTTAAAGACGGCGATGTCATGCATTTTCGCTTCAACGTTTGACAAAACAAGAGCGGGTCTCTATAATGCCCGCTCTTTTGCAAGACCTCTTCAATGGCGATGTAGCTCAGCTGGTTAGAGCACGGGATTCATAACCCCGGGGTCGGTGGTTCAAGTCCACCCATCGCCACCATTAAATCAATAAGTTAGTGAACTTTTGATTTTGTTATATTATCAGTTGCAACCGATTTCGCAACGATTCCATTAAGAATTTTTCATGTTCCGCTAGAAGCTAGATTTTTAAATGAGCGTAGCTCGTGACTATCGTACTTCGCACGATTCTTTTTCAAATTTCTGACGCGCTCTTTTGTCCGTCTTCTTCGTTACACAGTATATGTGATTCGCCTATTTGCGAGTCTTGAATACGAACAGAAAATTCTGTCAGTTGCGTAACTTATTTCATGCCCATCCTTTACTAGCGGCACTTTCATGTGATCAAGCTGATTCGATCATAAGTGAATCTGCTATCGCTTCTCAGTCGAGTAACCGCACCCTCTTCGGAACCGGAATTGTTTTTCATATCGAAAAATGAGATAAAGAGTCCTAATCTACGAACTTTCATAGTAAAAAAACACTCATCTGCATTTTTAGGACTAATGTTTGGAAAATAGGATGAATTTTAGAAAACTCAGCGCAAGACTGTTCCTAGTAATAAGCCTTGGAGTCATGAAAACAATGTTGGCAGGCGAGTTTGTAATCGATGATCGTAGCAGTGGCAATTTGAAATCCAACCTTGGTATGGAGTGGCGACTGGTCAGCGATCAGGTCATGGGTGGAGTTTCCAAGGGAAATCTAAAATTAGATACTCATAAAGGAAGAGATTGCCTACGTATGCAGGGCGATGTTTCAACCGAACAAAATGGTGGCTTTGTGCAAATGGCTTTGTCTGATGAAGACAACTTCGATGCATCGGCCTTTGACGGTATTGTCTTCGAAGTAGCCGGTAATAATGAAGACTACAATATTCATTTTCGCACTTCGGACCTTTGGTTCCCCTGGCAATCTTATCGTGCCGAATTCCATGCGACCGACGAATGGCAAACCGTTCGTATTCCTTTTGCTAATTTTGATGCCTATAAAACATCACAGAAATTTCTTCAACGTAATCTGAAACGTATCGGATTGGTCGCTATTGGCCGAGATTTTAGGTTCGATTTATGTCTCGGTTCTCTACGTTTTTATAGTGTGGATAATTAGGTGTCTGACTCTTTGAGTCGTATCTTAATCGCCAGCCTCTTTGGTATCACTGCCTGCACATATGTCGCACCTCAAACGGTCATAACCATCGCGGATGCTAGAGCGCATAAATCTAACTTCATTGACATTGGTGTGCCAGGTGATTCCGAAGGGGATATTCTGACGTTCGATCAACCCTTACTAGATGAACAAGGTTCGCGGATCGGTAATAATAGCGGCATGTGCATACGCACGCGCGTTGGCCATAGCTTCCAATGTCAATGGACCTTGACCATGAAGAACGGCAGTATTCAGGTGGCTGGGCGTGAATTCGATACAGGAACGTCAGCTATAGCGATTGTTGGCGGTACAGGCCGATATTCGGGCATCAGCGGGCAAATGGAGTCTGTTAACAATGGAGACGGTACTTTCACACAAATTTTGCACTATTGGGTTCGATAACAGCCAATTGTGCTGCTCGGATTTTGTAGTGGTGCAGGCTTGAAAATCTTTTCGGTGAGCATACTTCCCTGTACGCCGAAACATTTCAACCGTGGTCGAAGCAAGCCGAAACCACTTAGGCCAATCCGAAACGTTGGGGACGGGTTAAATAACCCGTCCCGCAGCAAGACTTGCAAAAAATACCGTTAAAACAACCCTTCCCAAATACTATCCACTTTCTGAATAATTTCCTTGGACATCACGATCGGCCGCCCCCATTCGCGGTTGGTCTCGCCAGGCCATTTGTTCGTCGCGTCGAAGCCTGCCTTCGAGCCCAATCCCGATACCGGCGATGCAAAATCGAGATAATCGATCGGCGTGTTGTCGAGCAGCGTGAAATCTCGGGTTGGATCCATACGCGTGGTCATCGCCCAGATGACATCTTTCCATTCGCGCGGATTGACGTCGTCGTCGACGACGATGACGAATTTTGTGTACATGAATTGGCGTAGAAACGACCAAAGCCCAAGCATGACCCGTTTGGCGTGACCGGGGTATTGTTTTTTGATGCTGATCACGGCTAGACGATAAGAACAACCCTCGGGCGGTAGGTAGAAATCGACGATTTCAGGGAATTGTTTTTGCAAGATCGGCACGAAAACTTCGTTTAATGCCACGCCCAGCACGGCCGGTTCATCGGGCGGTTTGCCGGTATAGGTGCTGTGGTAAATCGGATCGCGGCGCTGCGTAATTTTTTCGATCGTAAACACCGGAAATTCGTCGACTTCGTTGTAATAGCCGGTATGATCGCCGTAAGGACCTTCGGGTGCGGTTTCGTTAGGATAAATGAAACCTTCCAATACGATTTCGGCGCTGGCCGGTACCTGCAAGTTATTGCATAAGCATTCTGCCAGTTCGGTTTTGCTGCCGCGCAGTAATCCGGCGAAGGCGTATTCGGACAAGCTATCCGGTATCGGTGTGACGGCGCCTAGTATCGTCGCGGGATCCGCGCCTAGCGCGACCGTAACCGGAAACGGCTCGCCGGGGTGAGCCTCTTGCCATTCCTTGAAGTCCAAAGCGCCGCCGCGATGCGCGAGCCAGCGCATGATGACTTTGTTCTTTGCGATGACTTGTTGCCGGTAAATGCCCAGGTTCTGACGTTCCTTGTAGGGTCCTTTGGTTATAACCAATGCCCAAGTGATTAAGGGTGCGGCATCCTCGGGCCAGCAAGTTTGTATCGGATAGTTGCCTAAGTCGATTTCATCGCCTTCGAGCACGACTTCCTGGCAGGGCGGCGATTTAACGATTTTCGGCGCCATGTTCAATACTTGTTTAAATACCGGAATTTTGTCGAGTGCATCGCGAAAACCCTTTGGCGGTTCAGGTTCTTTTAAATAAGCCAAGAGTTTGCCGATTTCGCGCAGGGACTCGACTGAATCGGCGCCCATGCCCATCGCGACTCGGTGCGGCGTGCCGAATAGGTTGCCGAGCAGCGGTATCGAATGACCTTTCGGGCTTTCGAAGAGCAGGGCAGGGCCTTCTTGTTGTAATGTGCGATTACAAATTTCGGTGATTTCGAGCACCGGGTCGGCTGGGTATTGAATTCGCTTCAATTCGCCTTGTTTTTCCAGTTGCGCGATGAAATCACGCAGGTCGTGATACTTCATGCAGCGATTCCGTTGTGTCTGAGCAGTGCATCGATTTCAGGCTCGCGTCCGCGAAATTGGATAAATAATTCCATTGCATCGTCGCTGCCGCCTTGTTCGAGAATGTTGGTCAAAAATGCATGGCCGATGGTTTCATTGAAAATGCCATGTTCTTCAAACATCGAAAAGGCGTCGCTGGATAGGACTTCGGCCCATTTGTAACTGTAATATCCTGCCGCATAGCCCCCCGCGAAGATATGCGAAAAACTGTGCGCAAAGCGGTTAAACGACGGTGGCGTAACCACGGCGACTTGTTTTCTGACTTGCTCGAGAATTTCGTAGATACGCCCGCCCTTGGCCGGATCGTATTCTTTATGGATTCTCAAGTCGAATAGACTGAATTCGAGTTGCCGAACCATCATCATGCCGGATTGAAAATTTTTCGCGGCGAGCATTTTATCAAATAAGCTGTCCGGTAGTTTTTCACCGGTTTGATAATGGCCTGAAATCAATTCCAGCGCGTCTTTTTCCCAGCACCAGTTTTCCATGAACTGACTCGGCAATTCCACCGCATCCCATTCGACGCCGCTAATGCCGGAAACACCGAGATGGTCGACTTTGGTCAGCATGTGATGCAGGCCGTGTCCGAATTCGTGAAAAAGCGTCGTTACTTCGTCGTGGGTCAACAAAGCCGGGTCTTCGCCGGTCGGCGGCGTGAAGTTACAGGTCAGATACGCGACCGGCGTTTGGACTTCGCCTTGGTATTTCTTGCGGCTGACGCAAACGTCCATCCAAGCGCCGCCGCGTTTTTTCGGACGGGCATAGAGATCGGTATAGAATTGGCCGCGAAGTTGTCCGTCGCGGTCGAGAATCTGGTAGAAACGGACGTCTTCGTGCCATCTGTCGAAATTGTCGATTTCGCTGATGTCTAGCCCGTAGAGTTTTTCTACGATTGCAAATAGGCCGGGCAAGACTCGGTCGATCGGAAAATAGGTTTTTACTTCTTCTTGTGAAAGTTGATAAAAATGCTGGCGCATTTTTTCCGAGTAATAACCGATATCCCAAGGCTGTAAGTCTTTTATTCCGTAGTTTTTCGAAGCGAATTCGCGCAATTCGTATAAATCTTTACGCGCTTGTCGCCACGATTTATCAGCCAAGTCTTCGAGAAAGCCGATGACCTGGTCGGGGTTGTCGGCCATTTTAGTTGTCAGGGATAATTCGGCGTAATTGTCATAACCTAATAGGCGCGCTTGTTCATGGCGCAGCGCCAGGATTTGTTCCATGATTAGGCTATTGTCCCAGCGACCTGCGTGCGGCCCGAGATCTGATGCACGCGTGACGAATGCTTCGTAATGTTCTCGGCGCAGCTCTCGGCTGTCGGCATAGGTCATTACGGCTTGGAATGACGGAAATTGCAGCGTAATCATCCAGCCATTTTGTTGATTGGCCTGTGCGGTTTGTTTGGCTTGCGCCAATGCCGATTTCGGTAGGCCGGCTAAGTCGTCGCTATCGGTAATCAGTTTGCTCCATGCATTGGTTGCATCCATCAGATTTTCTTCGAAGCGGGAAGTCAGCCTCGACAGTTCTTGACTGATTTCTTTGTAGCGTTGTTTTTGGGACGGTTCCAAGTCGATGCCGGACAGTTTGAAATCGCGCAAGGCATTAGCGACGATTTTTTTCTGGGCCTTGTCATGACTTTGAAATTCGTCGCTTTGTGCGATCGCTTGATAGGCTTTGAACAAGGCTTCGTTTTGGCCCATTTCGGTCGAATAATTACTGAGCATCGGCAAGCAGGCATTATAGGCTTCACGAAGGGCTTCGCTATTAACTACCGAATTCATATGGCTGACTGGGGACCAGGCTTTATTAAGCTTGTCTTCGGCGTTTTCGATCGGCTCGATCAGGTTTTCCCAGCTATATTGGTCGGCGGCCTTGAGGTGCCAATCGACCTGCGCGCGCGCGTCTGCAAGTAATTTTTCGATGGCGGGTACGACATGTTCGGGTTTGATTTCGGAAAAATGAGGTAGAGTGTTATCGGTCAGTAATGGGTTATTCATGTGCTTTGGATATCGATCAAGAAAGAATTTGCATCGCTGCATCGATGCGCTGCTGCGCTTTGTGCAGGATATGCAGTGAAAAGTCCGGCGTCAATTTGCCGTTGTTTAATTTCGTGTATGCAGGAATCGAATTGATATAGGGTAGCTTTTTATCATGTTCAATGCCGATATAGCTGTGTAATTTAGCCAGTATGACAATGTCGGTCAGCGTGAGTTTATCGCCGCTGTCATAATACCAGTCTTCGGCATGATGCGGAATTTGCGCAAGTTCTTCGGAAAAACCGAGGGTATGCAAGACTAATTTGCCGATTGGAGCTCTTAAAACCATGATCGCCTCATCAAGTTCCGATAGATTTTCATAGTGTTCAGGGTGCTGTTCGGCAAAATGGAGCAAAGGGATGATGCCGATATCGCTGATTAACCCCGCTAATAATGCGTCTTCGGGGTTAACCCGGCCGCTTTCCTGAGCCAATATAAAGCTGAGGCTCGAAATGTAAAGGCTGTTTTTCCAAAGCGATTGCATAACGTTAAGCAAGTGTTTGTTTTGACATCGAAACATTTGTTTGAGTCCGATGCCCATCACTAATTGACGAGTAGCGTTTAATCCAAGGCGGGTGACCGCTTCTTGGCAATTGGTTACTGGGGAAATTGGAGAGTAAAGAGGGCTGTTGGCGATCTGGATTAGCTTTGTTACGATTGGCGGGTCGATTTGAATAATTTTGGCGGCTTCGCGGATATCAATCTCGAATTCCATCGCTTGTTTGAGTTTTAGAGCGACTGCGGGTAAAGACGGTAAGATTAGCTTATTTTCGCGATAAATTCGGGAAAAGTCGGTAAAAAAACCGTTATCTTCGATTTGTTTAGGCAGGTCGATATCGATCAGTTCTAATTGCGTTGCATCCGCTTTACTTTGTTCTGTCCACAAATTAATGAGCTCTTCTGAGATTTCAATGATCTCAACATCGGTTTTGGCGAGTGCCGTAGCACCAATAATTTTGCCGCTGTTAATCGGTAAATGCGACAGCGGTGAATCGGCGCTTATTTGATAGATGCTTTCGCAGTCTGGCGTTAATTCGAGTGCTCCTTTGTGCAAATAAAACACTTTCCCTTTATTGTTTTGGCCTCTTACGAAAATCGTATCGCCAGTCTGATAAGAGTATGTCCGTTGCTGCAAAAGCTCGATTGCCGCATCGTCAAGGTTCCTTATCGGTACGAATTGTTTTAGTATTTCGACTGACTGTTTTATGCGGCTTGTCTTGAAAGGTTTGTCGCAGGATAAAATAGGAGCAGCCGCAACAGGGCAGCTATCAAAATGTTCCTGTGGATCGTTTTTAGATTCGTGGGGCTCGGACGTAAAATGCTCGATTATATGTGAAAACCAATTGGACATACGTCAAGCCATGAAAAATTTCATTGTTTCGCTAATTTGCTGCTTCGCGTCTTGTAATATTTGCAATGATTGTTCCGGAGTCAATAATTGCGCATCCAGCTTTTGAAATGCCGGCAAAATATTGATTAACGGCAGTTCAACCCTTTGCTCATGCTGCGTCAATAAGAAATGGAATTTAGCGAGCAAAACAATATCGCTTAGTTGTAAAGTCTCGCCGGAATGATCGAACCAGTTGCTTACTTTTACCGGAACTGCTTTGAGATTATCAGGAAACCCCCATCTTTCCAGGATGATCGTGCCAATTTGGCCTTGCAATGACTTAATGCATTGGTCAAGTTCGCTCACCTTGAACGCGTTTTCCGATAATTGGTCGGCAAACATTAACATGGGTAGGCTTCCGATATTGTGCAGAAGTCCGGCCAGCAAAGCTTCTTCCGGGTTGGTTTGACGAGTCAAGTCTGCTAGCGTATAGCTAATGCACGAAACCTTAATGCTCTGAATCCAATTTTCCTGAATACGCTTCTTGATTGTTGGCTTCTCACTCTTTATCAGGCTTTTCATGCTGATCGCAGTAACTAGGTTCATGGTATTTTTAAGGCCCAATCGATTAACCGCATCATGGCAGTTGGAAATTGGGTTTAGTGTTCGATATATCGGACTATTGACGATTTGAATTAATTTTGCAGCGATAACCGGATCCATGTTGACTATCTTGACGACTTCGGCAATGCCGATGTCTTGCATTGCCGATCGTCTAAGTTTGAGAGCAACCTCGGGAAAGCTGGGGATTTTTAAATCGTGTTGCTGAAAATGATCGTAAAATCGAAGGAAAAATGGATTATTTTGCAGCGAATCCGAGGCAAGTAGCGGGTCTTTTAACGGGTTGATCGGGTTACGGTTAAGTAGTAATACGGTTTTTGGAATATAGATCACCATAACATTCGATTTAGCGATGGCGGTAAACTGGTGAAAATCCCCGCTCGATAATGGAAACAATGCTTTTAGAGTGGCTTCGTTAATTTCTTGTCCGATGCCATCGGCCGTTTCTAAATATATCGTACCTTTGCACAAATAAACGAGTGAATCGACCTCGGTACCCCGTATGAAAAGGGCAGACCCAGGGGTAAAATTTTCGGTGCAGATTTTTAAAGCTTGTATCTCTTCTTCAATTAATAGTTGTCCTAAAGGCATTAACCGTTTAAGAAATTTAACCGGAATGTTAACCGGCTTAATGTTGTTGCTCGATTGCTTGGTTCCTGAAAATTGTCTTTCAGCCGTTATCGTTTGTTCCCTTTTGGGGGCTTGCTTAGTCTTTGGAATAGGTTTTTTTTTAAATAGATTCAGTAGCATAATATCTATATTGCAAAAGCTCGCTTGGCTTCGTTAATTTTAGTTTGTGCGTCATGAAGAATATGTAACGAGTTTTCCGGCGAGAGTTGGATGAAATCTAGTTTGCTTGCCGCCGGTATGGAGGTTATTTCCGGTAAATTAGCCATTTCCGATGTGCCGATTTTACTATGTAACCGTGATAATACGACGATATCGATCAGAGAAATTTGGTTGTCGCGATGTTGGTACCAATCATCGGCATATAAAGGTATTTCGTAGAGCTCTTTGGGAAATCCCCATTCTCGCAAGATATAGGCGCTGACGGGGCCTCTTATAAAGGGCATGACACGCTCAAGCGACTCTTCCTTGTAGTAATCCTCTGGAAGGTTCGCGGCAAAATTTAAAAAAGGGACAATCCCTATATCGCAAACTAAGCCTCCTAGTAATGCCTCTTCCGGATTAACTTTTTTAGTTTCACTAGCTAGTACGTAGCAAATACAGGAAATGTAGATGCTTTGCCTCCAAACCCGATCCAGTATTTTTTTGATCAGTGGATTCGGTGAATGAAATATTTGTTTGAGACTGAGAGAAATCACTAAATTTTGGGTTGCCTTTAAACCGATTCTATTGACTGCTTCGAAACATGTTTTAGCTGGAATGGCGGTTAAATATAACGGGCAGTTTGCAACTTGAATCAATTTCGCCGCAATAACCGGATCCAACTGGATTATTCTAACGGCTTCGGCCACACCAATGTCGGCTTGAATTGCTTTGCGCAGTTTAAAAGCAATATCCGGCAGCGACGGAACGTCCATTTCCTCTTCTAGGTAATACTGTGAAAAAGCTTGTAATAATCGATTGTCGGTTAATTCTTTCGGTATATTAAGCGGAGCGGGGTGATGGGAAGAGGGGGGCAGCGCGCACATGATTTTATGCGAAACCCTCAATAGACTTACGTCGGTTTTTGCGATAACGTTCAAGGCGTGTTTGATACCGCTACAGAGGGGAAATTTAGCGCGTGCGGTATTGGCTTCAACCTCATAATTTTTTCCGGCGCTGTCGGAAATAATGACAGTTCCCTTCAATAAAAAATAAGCGGAGTCGTTTTGTTCGCCCTGATTGAACAAAATAGTGTTGGCGGGAAAAACATCAGAGTATCGGTCTGTTGCGAAAGACTCCAGCATTTCTTCATTTAAACTGCGAATGGGAATCAACGTTTTCAGCGTTTCAACCGTTATCGGGTTAGGTTTAATGCTGCACGCGGAACCTTGTTTGTTATCCTTGAAAAAAAAATTCAATAAAGACATGCTGATTCCGTAAAAAACATTCGCCAAAAGTAAAAATTGGAATACCGATTCGACTGTTAGTCTAAACTGCATTCGAGTATAGCAGAAACTGCGTTCGCTTAATGACACTTACTGATGATTAAGGACAAAATGAATAAACTTAAATTCAGAATGCAACCCAACTTAACAAACGAAGCAATGCCATTTGCTCCTGATGAACAATCTTTTGCAAAATGGCTGGATTTACTGTCTTCTAAAAATGGTTACGAGATTTGTCGTGAACTGACTTCGGCTTTTCATGTTATGAATAGCATGGATATCAGTCCTCGATTTCGCTTTATATGTCTGTATCAAGCAATGCCGCTGGTTAATGAAGTTGCCGAGAAGCTTGAAAGCGTATACTTGGATAGCGGCTTTCCCTTATCTGAAGAAGAAACTTCGAATGTCGAAATTTTAGTTTGGGTTTACACACAATTGACGATGAATTTTTCGGATTTGAGTCATCAGCTCGAATCGATAGATTCCAATTGGAGCAAGCAGGAACAAGCGCAAATATTATTTTCGGCAATGTATGCCGCGAGTCAAGTTTTACTGCATATAAGCCAAGTCTATGCTAGCGTTCAGAAAGGCTTTTGGTTAAATTGTTACCGTAATTACATAAGGGCGGAAACCCTAGGGCTTTTAAATATTCCGGTAAATATGAGTCATGTAAAGCATACAACGATCGCTAGCATCTTCAAGCAAATGCTGATTTTTTCATGCTGTGATACCGATTGTTTTAGAGTTCGTGAAATGAATACGCTTTTCAATCTGTTAGAAGAATGTGTTGAAACTATCAGCTTAAATAACGCTATTGAGCTTGAGGCGATACAGGGTGTTTTTCAGCTTAATTTGGATGTCGATGAAGCGCCGACCAAATGCTTGCAATTCCAGGCCGAACCACAAAATAATACCCGTTATATCGCCACACTGCCGGTCGTTAATAATCTCATTATTGCCGCTCAAAAAAGAAAAGATAAAAAATCGAATTATCGCTTTATCGACAAGGACTTGCTTTTCAGAGTGGCGGAAGTATTGACCAAAAAGCGTACCCGAAAATATACTCGAATCGTATCAACAGAAAATGCTAGAGGCTATATCGGTTTTAAGTCGATCGTCAGTATGCTCGCACAAATACAGGGGGTCGACAATGAAACGATTAAGGTAAAGTTTGAGCATGACCCCAGAATTGCCGGAAGTTGGCAAGTACCGGATTTAGACTTAGTTCCGGAAGGCGATGAAATTGCCTATAACCTAAACCAGAAAAAATCCGGGCATTTGGCTATCGATCCGAAAGCAGCCAAAATCCATAAACTCGGCGCACTGGCTTCAAGCGGTAATAAAATTTGGTCGCAACCTGAAACGATTGAGCTGCTCAATAAAATTCCATTCGGCGATTTTTTGATCTTGAATAGCAGTATTAAGGGCTATGCCTTGATTTGGAATTCGGAAGACCAAAGAATCAAAGTTGGCGAGCTGTTCGCAGTTCAACAACCAGAATTTAATGAATTGGAAATCGGTCAGATCAGAAGAATCAGTCGACTTGAAGACGAGGATTTGATTCTGGGTATTGAACTGATGGGAATGCGTTCTGAATTGGTTTGGATCATTTTACTTGATATTAATAAGCAACAAGGACAGATGGCGATTTATATTCCTGCCGATTCGATTTTACATCAGCCGGAGAGTATTGTTGTAGATACACATTGCTTAAAACCGGGGCAGACGATTCAGGTTCATCGCGAAAAACATAGAACGCTGTATCGTACCGGAAAAATTTTGCATGTCACAGCCGCGTTACAGCATATTGAATTAGTGGCTATTAATGAGGGTTGTAATTAATGGCATTTTGAAATATCGACTCCGGTTTTTTCGAGAATTGCCCGGCGTAATTTTTCTGCTTCCGCTACTTTCTGCATTAAGTCTGGCTCTGGGCAATGCTTTCCTCTGAAGCGCTTAATTCCGCCCGTTTTTCTTTCGTTGATAACCTCGACAATCGTTTTCCAGCCAATCTCCTTCGTATCGTTGGCGAATGCAAAAACCATTGCTAAGTCGCATATGTTGTTGATTAGACGAGGGACGCCTGCGCTGTAATAAAAAATGGCTGCGCAAGCCGATTGGTTAAATATTTTGGTTTGGCTGCCGGCGGTTTGCAAGCGATGGTCGATGTAAAGCTCGGTTTCTTCAAAATTAAGGGGAGTCAAGTGGTATTCGATCGAAATACGCTGAGCGAACTGAATCAACTGCGGTTCATTCAATTTATCCACGAGCTCAGGTTGACCGATCAAAATTAACTGGAGCATGATCTCTTGCTGGACATTAATATTAGAGAGTAGCCTGAGTTCTTCCAGCGTTTCAATTTCCATGTTTTGAGCTTCGTCGACAATCAGTACTACGCGCCGCTTTTTGCGGGCTTGTTCACTAATGAATTTGACGAATAATTGGTAGCGCTCTGCCTTGGACTTCGTGTCATGGCTGATGTTGAACGCACCTAGTACCCAAGTCAACAAATCACCGAAAGCACTATGAGTATTGGTGATAACGCCGACGGTGCACTGATCCTTGATTTTATTTAACATACTTCGAATCAGTGTGGTTTTACCTGAGCCGATTTCGCCAGTTATTACGGTAAAGCCGGCGTGACTCATCAAGCCGTACTGCAAGGTGCTTAAAGCTTTTCGATGCTTCGAACTTAGGTATAAGAATTCCGGGTCGGGAATCAATGAGAATGGCTTTTTTTTAAGACCAAAGAATTTTGTGTACATTTAGATTTCTCATTCAAGCTGAATTGATTGCGGTATTAGATTCAGCAAAACTTAAATAACGGTTAAAAAATATAGAATACTTCAATAACAGTTGCATTTTGCTGGTTTCCCGTCAATGTATGAGTGTCGTCATGTACTTAGCGTCATTTAATGGATAAGAAATTTTTTGTCATTCAAAGATCTTTGAAAATAAGTTTAAAAATTGAGCTGCCCATTATAACTGAAATAAGCATCCGAAGTAGTTTCGTTAAAGTTGTACCAGCAATTCCCAATTTGAGAATAAAAAAGGGTGCGGAGTGTGCTTGGCGAGGATGTCGACGGCAGGGGCAAATTTTTGCTCCTCGGCAATTGCTCCTGCATTGCCTAATACACGCCATCCCTGGCGTTTAGCCGCCGCCAATCCCCCATGGATGGGATTACGGCGTTCCTCGACAGGCATACCCCGCACCCTGAACACGAAGAAATTTCTCAAACTGGGAATTGCTGAAGTTGTACGGGTTTGCCGAGCCTTCATATTAGCAGAGGAATTGTTGATATCTACTCCTGTCAGCCTGAAAAGTCGTGAAGGTGGAGGATGTGTCTGCCGAGGACCGTAGTAAATCCATGAAAGTTTAGCGTCAACCTGATTGGTATGGAAGGAGTGAATCAACCCAGCGCCTTTTAAATTATTAGACGTTTTTTCGTTCAAATCTAATGAGTAGCTACTCTTTTTGATTGAAAAACCGTGTAAAAATAAAAGTTATGGGGTGTGTTTATCGAAGACCGCCGTTCACCCAGCACCTAAATATTCAAGACAATTAACCATGGCCAATGAACTATGGATTTCGTAATAAATAACGTCCTGGAACTATGATCCTTGTTGAGGGTTCGGTCACTCGCTTGGCAGGACGCCGTGAACCCAGCACCTAAATTATCGAAGGTAGTTAGCCATAGCCAACGAGCCATGGAATTTAGGTGCTGGGTGAATACGTTCGTGTAGGCTTGACGGCGGAATCTGATTGCCATGGATGGCATGAATGCAGATTTTGCAGGAGCAAAAATCTGCCCTGCCGCCAACACCTGTCAATCGAGCAACCGAGCCCTCCTTAAACTAGGGAAGTTATTTACGGCCAAATCCTATGGTATTTAAGTGCTGGCTGAACGGCATCCTTTGACGGGCACCCCGGTGCCGAATTTTGATCTTCGATGGGTATGCAATCAATTAAAAAGTTTGGCAATTAACGAAGATAGCGTGTCCAGCAAAACGGGTTCGCTCATTGCGTTTTCGGAAGTAGGTCTAGGTATTGAAGGAGATTTAACATATTGCTTTCTTTGGTTTTTATGGTGAATTTTTTGTTCATGTAGTAGTAATCCGCCCGCTTTTTTCCATTCCATCAAGTGCGTAATTTCCCCATTATCGAGCCATATTCCGTGTGCATTGCATCGGTCGATGACGACGCCGCTTCGATGACCGTAATTAATGCGACGCATGAAGGCATCGCATACAGGACATCTGATGTATTTAACTTTTTTGCTGTGTTCTTGATAACGCTCAACACTGATATTATGAAGCAATTGTTGATTGATACTGAAAACATTAGAAACCGAACTTTTCAATAATCGTTCAATCTCACCGGGGTCGAAAAATAAACCAAAACAGTGTTCGCAGCGTTCTATCATGAATTCGCCGAGGCCATCATCGAGGTCTAAGCCAACCGTGTGTAAAGCCTCTGCGCAGTGCGGACATTTTCGTTTTGATTCATGATCAATGGTGACAAAATGATGCTTTCCATGTAAGTCGACGTCATTTCGCGTACCGCAATAGCGGCACAGGTTGGTGTTGGCGAGCAGCGGCGCGGAGCAGCTATGACAGCGTTTCATAGGACTTAAAAACGATCGAGAATTTCTTTTCTTTTATCAGCGTATTCTTGCTCGGAAATCAAGCCGGAATCATGCATCTGTTTTAATTGCGCTAACTTTTGTACCGCTTCCGAATTACTTTGCGGTTGGCTGGTTTGAACCGGTGTAGCGGTTTGCGCCATGGACTGCCCGAAGCCTAGGCCCGCCCCCATGGCCATGCCGAGTCCTGCCGCGCCGCCTTCGTTTCTGGCTGCATCGCGCATCGCTTCTAGTTGTTGCAGTTGCGTATAATCGATACCTGCGATTTGCGCGGCATGCGTTTCGGCCGTTAAGTCAGCAATCCGTTTGATGCGTGTTTGCGTATCGTCATCGAAATCGGTGCCTTCGATGCGAAAATCGGTGATTTCAAATCCGAGTTTTTGAAAGGCGGTCGATAATTTGATGTGCATGCCGTACGCGATTTCTTCTCTATTCGCATCAATGTCGGCGTAACTAAAACGGCTTTCGGCAAGATAATCGGCTAAAGGATGCATGATTCGCGCGGTCATAACCTCGCGAAACTCGTTGATGTAAAAATTGTTATGATTACCGACGACGTTATTGAAAAAATCCTCGGCGTCGAAAATTCGATAACTGAAATTGCCGTAGGCTTTCAGTCCTACCGGAAAATGATACTTGGGATCTTCATATTTAATGGGTGATGTGGTCCCCCATTTTTGATCGAGTATTTTAGTTTTTCTGAAAAAATAGATCGCAACTTTATGTTCGCTGACAAAAAACTGCATGAATTTTTTAATCGTCGTCCAAAATGGGATATTCGCGGTGTCGAGTTCGATTAGGCAAGGTTCTTGAATGACCGCTTTGACTTTACCTTCGTAAACAAAAATGCAGCCTTGTCCGGGCCCGACTATCAACTTGGAAGCATTTTTGATTTCATCGCCGTTGTCTGTCCATTGTTCGAGCAGCGCTTCCGGATGCGGGTTATTCCATTGTATGACAGAACGAAGTTGTCGTTTAATACCGTTAAAAATCACAATGGCAACCTCGGTTTTATTAACTTGTTAAGCATTGGCGTCCTCGTCTAAAAGCTATAATGCTTCAATTTAAGTCGGTTGACGACTTTTGTTAATCGCATTAAAGTTTTTCGTTTTTGAATTTAGGAATATGCACAAAATAACTTCTACAAGTAGTAGGCTTTGTGGCAGTTCGGTAACTCGCTTGACAGATGTCTAAGTTATACCCGTCGTAGATCAAAATTCGGCGCCTGGGTGTCCGCTAAAGGACGCAGTGAATACGTCCATGTAGGCTCTATGCCAGCTCCATTCTGGCAAAGCCTTTATCGGACACCCAGGCGCCTCCTCCGGCACTGCCGAAATTTGAAGAGCAAAAGGTATATTTCATGCTCGTCCCTTAGCAAAATTATAGTAAATAACCTGGAGGTTATGTGTCGATTAGAAAATTTAAAGATAAACAGCCTGTTATAGGGCGTTCGGTTTTGATTGACCCAAGCGCTGTCGTCATTGGCGACGTCGTATTGGGAGATGATGTGTCGGTTTGGCCTTCGACCGTTATTCGGGGCGATGTAGAGTCGATACGTATCGGCGATGGTACTAATGTACAAGACGGTTCGGTCTTGCATGTTTCCCATGCCGGTCCGTTTTCGCCTCAAGGTCAGCCTTTAACGATCGGTAGAGGCGTTACGATAGGTCATAATGCGGTGGTTCATGCCTGTACCGTCGGCGATTATTGTTTAATCGGCATCGGGGCGATCATTTTAGATGGGGCGGAACTAGAAAATTACGTCATGCTCGGCGCCGGTGCGTTGGTGCCGCCCGGTAAAAAGCTCGAAAGCGGTTTTCTTTATGTCGGCAGTCCGGCCAGGCAAATACGTCCGTTGTCGGATCGTGAAAAAGAATTTTTGGAATATTCCTATCAGCATTACATTCAATTGAAAAATGAGCATTTGCAACAAAATACGGCTCAACCGAACCAGCCCAGTTGCTGAATACAATCATGGCTCAATCTGAATTTCAAACTTGCAGTGTACCCACTGTCATCACATCGAAATCCGATTCAGCATTGCCGGAAATCATAACGCCAAGAAGGTTCTGCGTTGCCCCGATGCTCGATTGGACGGACCGGCATTGCCGGTATTTTTATCGCTTGATGTCAAAACACGCTTATTTATATTCCGAAATGATTACGACCGGTGCCTTATTGCATGGCGACAGGGATCGGTTTTTACAATACCACCCAGACGAAAATCCATTGGCATGTCAATTGGGCGGCAGTAACCCAAAGGATCTGGCGGCATGCGCTAAAATGGTCGAAGATTACGGCTATCACGAAGTTAACCTGAATGTCGGCTGTCCTAGCGACCGTGTACAAAATGGACGATTTGGCGCATGTTTGATGGAGACTCCGGAATTAGTTGCCGAATGCTTATCGGCAATGAATCGGGCCGTGTCGATTCCGGTGACCGTCAAATGTCGGATCGGTATCGACGACCAAGATTCCTACGAAGCGTTACATCGTTTTATTACTCTGGTCTCCGAAGCCGGGTGCCGGGTGTTTATCATTCATGCCAGAAAAGCCTGGTTGAGCGGACTGTCTCCAAAGGAAAATCGGGAAATTCCGCCGCTACGCTACGATGTGGTATATAGAATTAAAAGGGATTTTCCAGAATTGGAAATTATTTTGAATGGCGGCGTCCGTTCATTGGATCAAGCGCTTATCATTAATGATGAGGTCGATGGCGTCATGGTCGGAAGAGAGGTTTATCAGAATCCTTATTTATTAGCCGGCGTCGATGAACTATTTTACCGGGACTTTCATGCAATTAAGAGTCGTGAAGAAATAGTAGAAGTTTTACTTCCTTATATTTGTGAACAATTAAAACAAGGTGTGCGATTGTATTCGATAGCACGACACCTGCTTGGACTTTTTCACGGAGTTCCCGGCGCCAGGTCTTGGCGGAGGCATATTAGCGAAAACGGGACGAAACTGGGGACCGATCAAAATACGCTACTCAAGGCATTAGATTTAATATCCCGATAAGGTATACTGGCCTGCTTTTTTAATTATCGAGAACGAACGATGGAAGAGTATTTTTCCAAAATTATCGAAGCAGTCGGCGAAGATGTAACCCGGGAAGGTTTAGTCGATACGCCTAAGCGGGCATCGGATGCATTCAGGTTTTTGAATAACGGTTATGAAAAATCTTTGGACGATGTGTTAAATAACGCTATATTTGAGGCCGATACTGAAGACATGGTCATCGTTAAGGATATCGAGCTTTATTCGTTATGCGAACATCACCTATTACCCTTCATTGGCAAATGCCATGTCGGTTATCTACCTCAAGGTAAGGTGCTGGGTCTTTCGAAGGTTGCACGAATTATCGATATGTATGCTAGACGCTTACAGATCCAGGAAAAATTGACTAAACAGATTGCCGATGCTATCGAGAAATCCATCAATGCCAGAGGTGTTGCGGTGGTCATAGAAGCAAAACATCTATGCATGATGATGCGCGGTGTCGAAAAACAAAATTCGGTGATGACGACGTCAGTGATGACGGGAATTTTTAGGGAAGAAATTAGTACCCGCTCGGAGTTTTTGAATTTGATCAATCGTTAATGTTTGCCAATAAAGGTAGGCATTGAATCCTCGTAAGGTTTTGCGATGAAAGACTACGATAGAAATTGTGCGGTTTGTAGGCTGATGCGCAGTTTAGCGTTTAGCGGGCTCGGCATGGGTATCGGCGGTGGAATCGCTTATCTGTTCGGAGCGTCAAGAGAAACCATCATGATGGTCGGAATTGTGACTGCGGCCATTTTTGTGTTTGGAATTATCGATAGAAAGAAGAAACCATGAAGTCGACAATATTACAAGCTTGGCCTGAAAATTGGCCGGATACACGATCAAGTCGGTTTGCCGAAGGCGAACAGGGCGTAATCGACGCCGGCGCTTTCAGCGCGATTGAAGTCGATGAAATCTTCGATACTTTAAATCACGCTCAAACTATCGCCGGACAATCGGTTTTGTATCGCTCTCTCGCCAAACCGCTCGACTCGATCGAAGCCATCAAAGCGAAGCAACAAGCGACCGAAGCCATTGCTGATGACGCCGAATTGAGGCAACAGCTTCAAGGCATTGTTGAACAAGCCTCGAGTAATGAAAAGAATCTTTATTTGTTGTTATACGGAGAGTTTTTGGGTTCTTTCGGAACAGCGCGTGAAGAAAATGAAATCGAAGGTTTCGGCTATCTTCAATACAAACGTGGCACCCGGTTCATGTTGGACCTAGTTGATCAAGTTAAGACCGTGCCTGAAACGCAAAGCACCTATCTGAATGAGGTGTTGGGGCAGATTAAAAACTTTACCGATAGCCGAGCTTATTCGTTGATGAAAGGCCCGGTATTTATCAGCGAACAAGGCATACAGAGCAAACAGGAACGTAAAGGATCGTGGGTTCCAGCGATTATTTTTAAGCCTAATCTCTTTAAACCCTTATTAATTGCTCTTTTTTTTGGGGTGCTTTGGGCGCTTGCGAACTTCTTTCCTACCAACTTGTTTAGTATTTCGAAGGAATCGATACCGGTGGCATCGATTTTCTTTGTGCCGCTACTATTAATTTATTTTCCTATAGTTGGCGGTTTTGATCGGGACAGTTGTATTATTCCGTTACGCAATGAGTTTAAAATTTCGCACGCGGTTGGCGAAACCTTAGATGCGCTTGGCCAATTAGATGAATTGCTTGCTTTTATAAGGTTCCGAGAAAGCTTTGGTGGGGATCTTGCTCTGCCGCATTTTATTGAGGCTGATCATCATCGTATCAATCTGGTTAATGCGCGCAATCCTGTTCTTGCTTACCAGAATCCGGAGTATGTCGGTAACGATTTTCAATTGGATGATGATAAGCTGGTTTTAGTTACGGGCCCCAACAGCGGTGGTAAAACAGCATTTTGTAAAACGGTCACGCAAATTCAACTATTGGGGCAAATCGGCTGCTATGTACCGGTCAAATCGGCAACTCTAACCGTTGCCGATAAGATTTTCTATCAAGTACCGGAAATCAGTCATTTGGATGATGGAGAAGGGCGCTTCGGTACCGAGCTAAAAAGAACTCGGGATATCTTTTTGGCTACGACAGCTAAAAGTCTCGTTGTGCTCGATGAGCTATCCGAAGGCACGACCTTCGAAGAAAAGCTCGAGTCGTCTTCCAATGTGCTTAACGGTTTTTACCGAAAAGGCAATAGTACTATTTTAATCACACATAACCATCAATTAGTCGATAATTTTGTTGCGAAAGGCATCGGCTTGCCGAAACAAGTCGAATTTGCCGGCGGTGCGCCTACCTATAAGTTAATAGAAGGTATATCCAGAGTCAGTCATGCCGATCGAGTAGCTAAGAAAATCGGGTTTTCCAAGGAAGATATCGACAAATATTTGGCTGATTCAAAAAGCAGTGCCGATAAAACATAAAGTGTTTATGAGTTGAACTATACTGATTGTGTGAAATGGTGCTTAGGATTTGGTCGAAAATAACTTCCCTATTTTATGGAGAGTTCGGTAGCTCGATTGGCAGGCGTCGGCGGCAGGGCAGATTTTTGCTCCTGCAAAATCTGCATTCATGCCATCCATGGCAATCAGATTCCGCCGTCAAGCCTACATGGACGTATTCACGGCGTCCTGTCAAGCGAGTTACCGAGCCCTCAACAAAGCTCATAGTTCCAGGATGTTATTTATCACGAAATCCTTAGGTTTATGACAATTGTTACGCATACTTTGGACTGATCGTTCGAAATATAAAAATTGGGAACAAGTCATGCGAAAAAAGATTTTTTTCTATGTAGCCTTTTTTTTGTTCTCCGAGGTTTTGTCGGCCGATATTTATAAGTATGTTTCGCCCGACGGAAAAGTTTATTATACCGATCGGCCTGCTCATCGATTTTATAAGCGAATCATCCGCACCCGTCCCTCAAGTTACAATTGGGCTGTGGGGCGAATGA
The DNA here is from genome assembly GCF_050611805.1 of Methylotuvimicrobium sp. Taxonomy (NCBI): domain Bacteria; kingdom Pseudomonadati; phylum Pseudomonadota; class Gammaproteobacteria; order Methylococcales; family Methylococcaceae; genus Methylotuvimicrobium; species Methylotuvimicrobium sp. The sequence goes on along the minus strand of NZ_JBNGHF010000038.1, from coordinate 20,244 downwards.
AAGGTAATAAACAGAAATATGACGATATCATTGCGAAAGCGGCCTCGAAACATCAGGTCGATGAAAAGTTATTGCATGCCGTTATTCAAGCAGAGTCCGCTTATCATGCCCAAGCAATTTCATCGGCGGGCGCGGTAGGGTTAATGCAATTGATGCCGGATACTGCCAAGCGCTACGGCGTTCGAGATCGTACCGATCCGGTGCAAAATATCAATGGTGGTACACGCTATCTGAAGGATTTGCTAAAGATGTTCAATTCAAATTTAACATTGGCTGTTGCCGCCTATAATGCTGGCGAAGGCGCGGTAAAAAAATATAATAATTCCATTCCTCCTTATCCTGAAACCCGTAATTATGTTAAACAGGTTTTAGCGCTTTATCACAAGTAAGGCGGGCTCAACGGTGACAAAGAGTTTGACTGCAAAATCCTTAATTGAAGACTCCGTCAAGCTCTATTCGTTGCCCGATATCTATTTTCAAATCAGGGAAATGGTTCGAGATCCTCGCTATACCGCTATCGATATCGGTAGGGTCATAACGAAAGATCCGGCTTTAAGTATGCGTTTATTGAAAATCGTCAATAGTTCATTTTACGGTTTTCAAGCAAAAATCGATACGATTTCTAGAGCCGTTACCATTATCGGAATAGATGAATTACAGAGCTTAGCGTTAGCGACTTCAGTTGTCGATACTTTCGAAAATATTCCCGACGACCTAATTAACATGACCGACTTTTGGATACAAAGTATTCATTGCGCAGTCATTGCTAAATTACTAGCTAAGAAGGCGGCAGTTTTGCATTGCGAACGATTATTTTTGACCGGTTTGCTGCACGACATCGGGGCATTAGTCATCTATACCAAGTTGCCCGATCAATCTCGGCAAATACTGAAGAACAATTTCCAAAACAAGCGCCAACTGGCCAATTTAGAGCGGCAAATCTTGGGCTTTACTCGTGCCGATGTGGGAGGTGAGTTGGCAGAATCATGGAAACTCCCGGAATCGATATCGGAAGCGATACGTTACCAAATGCACCCTGAAAGGGCGTTGATCCATAAATTGGATGCCCATTTGCTTTATTTGGCGATAAATTTGAATGAAAGTAAAACGCGTGATGAGTTTTTGTCGACCTTATCGTCATCAACCTTATCTATTCTTCGTCTCAATGAAGCTAAAATAAAACAAGTGATGGCGGCGGCGGTTGATGAGGCTAATGCCACATTCGATATATTGGCTCCGGGCAAGCAGTTCCATTGAGCCTTTTCAAGGCCTTGACGAATTATTTAAATCACCTTGACGCCGAACTTTTCCAGTAAGCCAATTAATTTAATTAAAGGCAGCCCAATCAGGGCATTAGGATCGTCTCCTTCAATTTTGTTCAATAAAGCGATACCCATTCCTTCAGATTTGAATCCTCCCGCGCAATTAAACGGTTTTTCCAAATCGACATAACGATTAATAGTGGTCTGCGTTAATTTTTTAAAATAAACGTGACACTCATCGATGTCGCTAATCACTTCACCGGTTAAGCTGTTTGCAACCGCTACTCCCGTGTAAAATATCACACACTGATCAGAGGCGGCCAATAGTTGTTCAATGGCGTTTTTTCTATTGCCTGGCTTACTAAGTCGGCAGTCCTTGAGCACCGGGACTTGGTCGGAACCGATAATTAAACTGTTTGGAAAATTTTCGATTAATTCGCTGGCCTTGGCTTCGCTAAGCCGGCGAGCGGTTTGCTTCGGAGGCTCATCGGGTAGCGGCGTTTCATCAATATCCGGTGAATCACAAATAAATTCCAAATGCAATTTTCGTAACAAAGATTGTCGATATTCGGAAGATGAAGCGAGGACCAGATGTTTGAATTCCATTTTAGTAAGTTAGATTGCGGTTTGACGAAGGGCTCTATTAGAGCTATTATTGCCCGGTTATGTTGGATCGATTACCCGAACTTATAGACCCTCTGAGTTTTGCTGATAAGCATAGCGAACTCTCGGGACAAATAAAACTAAAAAGCCTAAGTCGTTTAGCGCCTTTGCTAAAAGATGACTCGGGCGTTGCTATTGTTGATCTTTTTTTTAGCAGACAAGGACGACTGGCAAGCATAGAAGGGAAAATTTCAGCGACTTTGACCGTGGCGTGTCAAAACTGTTTAAATGCAATGGATTGGCATATAGAAAACAACATTAAGCTCGGAATCGTCAGTTCACTGGATGAAGCGGATCGGTTACCGCAAGATTACGAGCCTTTGCTGGTCGGAGAAGGGAAAATTCCTCTCAAAGATATTGTTGAAGATGAGCTATTGCTCGCCCTGCCTGATTTTCCGCGGCATTCGGAAGCCTGTCTTAAAGTCAAGGTTAGTCACGATCATCAAGGCGACTTAAATACCGAACAATCGAATTCTAATAACCCTTTTTCAATTTTAGCCAAACTAAAGCATACTGGAGTGAAATAATGGCTGTACAAAAAAGTAAAGTAACCCGCTCAAGACGTGGACAACGTCGTTCTCATGATGCGTTAACCAGTAAAACCCTGTCTCAGGACCCATTGACTGGAGAAACTCACCTGCGTCATCACGTTAGCCCCGATGGTTTTTTCAAAGGCCGCCAAATCGTGAATACTAACGACGAAGACTAAGTTAAGTCGATTTCTTTTATACCAAGATGCTCAACCGGACCGGAATTTGTCCGACTCGGTTGAGCATCTTATTTTTTAGGGTCATTCGCAGGCGTGAGTTTAACAATTTCAATTGATGCGATGGGCGGGGACCACGGGCCCGCGATAACTATTCCGGCGTCATTGGATTGCTTAAAGAACAATCCAAACTTAAAGCTGATCTTAGTAGGCGACGAAGTCGTGTTAAAAGATCATATGCCTCAGGCTTTGGTCGATTTTGCCGGCCGACTTTCGATACACCATGCATCGCAATGTGTAGGCATGGATGAGTCTCCTTCTAAAGCATTAAAAAATAAAAAAGATTCTTCGATGCGCGTCGCGATTAATCTAGTTAAGAGCGGCGAAGCGGATGCTTGTGTGAGCGCGGGTAATACCGGTGCTTTGATGGCAACCGCACGCTTTGTTTTAAAAATGATTCCAGGCATAGATCGACCGGCTATTATCTCGACAATACCTTCGATATTCGGTCACACTCATGTTTTGGATTTAGGCGGCAATGTCGATTGCACGGCAGAGCATCTTTTTCAATTCGCGGTAATGGGATCTGAATTGGTTAAAGCCGTTGAAAACATCGATAATCCGACCGTCGGTTTACTCAACATCGGCGAAGAGGAAGTTAAAGGTAATGAGCAAGTTAAAGCTGCCGCGAAACTGCTCGAAAACTCATCGTTAAATTATATAGGTTATGTAGAAGGGGATTCCTTGACCGCGGGTAACGTCAAGGTCGATTTGATTGTCGCCGACGGGTTTGTCGGCAATGTAGCTTTAAAATCCATCGAGGGTGCGGCTAAGATGATCGGCACCGTTTTGAAAGAAGCGTTCAATAAAAATATTTTTACGCGACTGTCGGGTTTGCTAATCTATCCGGTCATTCGATCCTTCAAGCAGAGAATAGACCCGAGAATGTATAATGGTGCCAGTTTTCTTGGCTTGAATGGTCTAGTGATCAAAAGCCATGGCGGTGCGGATGCTCTGGCGTTTAAAACGGCCGTGCAATTAGCGGAAATAGAAGTTTCCAAAGGCGTCATTAGAAAGATTGGCGAGCAGGTCGAAACCATTTTATCGAAAAGAGAGAGTTTATGACGCATTGCTCTAAAATAATTGGCACAGGCGGTTATTTGCCTAAGCAAATCCGAACAAACGACGATATTTCAAAAATCGTCGATACCTCTGATGCTTGGATTTATGAGCGCACTGGCATTAAAAGTCGCCGTATCGCCGCTCCCGACGAGACGGCGTCAAGCATGGGAGAAATTGCCGCACGTCAAGCTATTGCGGCGGCAGGCATAGCTCCGGAGCAAATAGATATGATTATTGTCGCGACCGGAACACCGGATCGCGTTTATCCGAGCACCGGCTGTTTATTGCAAGAGCGTTTGAATATCAAAAATTGTGTGGCATTCGATATTCAAGCCGCTTGTTCGGGAACCATCTATGCATTAAGTATTGCCGACCAATATATTAAGTCAGGCACGGCCAAGACCATTTTGATTGTCGGCACCGAAATCTATTCTCGGATCATGGATTGGACCGATAGAAGTACCTGCATCCTCTTCGGCGATGGAGCAGGCGCCGTTTTATTGCAAGTTTCCGATAGTCCGGGCATCTTATCGACCCATATCCACTCGGACGGCGGATATGAAGAGTTACTCTATTTACCTAATCCGCAAGTCGCGGCAGAGTCTAATCGCGATGAACTCGGCTATGTCAATATGCGCGGTAACGAGGTATTCAAGATCGCTGTCAACACACTCGGCCAAATAGTCGATGAAACATTGGCGGCAAACAACATGGAACGCTCCGAAATCGACTGGCTGGTCCCCCATCAAGCCAACACGAGAATCATTGCTGCAACCGCTAAGAAGCTTAAAATGTCGATGGATAACGTCATATTGACATTGGAAACTCAAGGCAATACTTCATCGGCGTCCGTGTTGCTGGCATTGAATGAAGGTATTAGAGACGGGAGAATTCAGCGCGGTCAAGTGCTCTTATTGGAGGCTTTCGGTGCTGGGTTTACTTGGGGCTCCGCTTTAATCAAATATTAGAGAATAAATGAATGACTGAACAAATTTATAATTTGGCTTTTGTCTTTCCGGGTCAAGGCTCTCAATCGGTAGGTATGTTATCGGCCATGGCAGAAGCCTATCCGGAAATTAAGCAAACTTTTGAGCAGGCTTCCGAGGTGTTGTCTTATGACTTATGGTCAATCGTTGAAGCCGGTCCTTTAGAAAAATTAAATCAAACGGCAATAACTCAACCGGCCATGTTGGCTGCCGGCTATGCTGTTTGGAAAATATGGAATAAACAGTGTCCGGTCCAACCCGGTTGGGTGGCAGGGCATAGTTTGGGTGAATATACTGCATTGGTTTGCTCCGGTGCGATGGCTTATGAAGATGCGATCAAATTAGTCTCCGAAAGAGGCCGCCTGATGCAGGAGGCGGTTCCGGCCGGGCAGGGCGCTATGGCGGCAATTTTAGGGCTGGAAGATCACGAAGTCGTAAAGCTATGCAAGGATTCGGCCGAGAGCGAAGTGGTTGCGCCGGCTAATTTTAATGCGCCAGGTCAAGTTGTCATTGCCGGGGACAAAGCAGCGGTCGAGCGTGCAATGGCAAAGGCTAAGGAAGTTGGTGCAAAACGAGCAGTTTTGCTTCCGGTTAGCGTACCTTCACATTGTGCATTAATGCAGTCAGCTGCGGAGCAATTAAGCGACCTCTTACAGCAAACCAGCATCGATTCACCTCGAATCACCCTAATCCACAATGTCGACGTCAGCACCCATAGTGCTCCGGAAGTCATTCGCAATGCGCTAAGGGAGCAATTATTTAAGCCGGTGCGTTGGGTGGACGGAGTCAAGTTTATGTCCGATCAAGGTGTTACTGCGTTTGTTGAATGCGGCCCCGGTAAAGTGCTCATTGGCTTGAATAAACGAATTGCCAAAAATGCTGAACATTTAAGCATCTATGATCCTGACTCATTAAATCAAGCCTTGGAGATAGTGAATGGTTAAAAAAATAGCATTGGTAACCGGTGCGAGCAGGGGTATCGGTCGCGCAATTGCCGAGCAATTGGCTGCCGACGATTTTTTTGTGATCGGAACGGCAACAAGCGATCAGGGTGCTGAAGCGATTGCCGGCTACTTAGGCGATGCGGGAACGGGCATCAAACTCAATGTCGCAGATCCTGACTCGATTAATGCGGTAATAAAAACCATTTATGACGATTTTGGGACTCCTAATGTTCTCGTCAATAATGCGGGTATTACCCGGGATAACTTACTGATGCGTATGAAGGATGATGAATGGGATGATATTATTACCACGAATCTTTCATCGGTTTTTCGTATGAGTAAAGCCGTTTTGCGCGGCATGATGAAAGCTAAAACCGGTAGAATTATCAATATTTCCTCGGTAGTTGGTGCGACCGGCAATGCCGGCCAAGCCAATTATGCCGCAGCTAAAGCCGGCATCGTGGGGTTTTCCAAGTCGCTAGCCAAGGAAGTCGGTTCACGCGGCATCACCGTAAATACAGTCGCTCCCGGGTTTATCGATACCGACATGACCCGTGAACTCGCCGAAGAGCATAAGCAGGCACTATTAAGCTCAATACCATTAGGCCGCTTGGGCGATGCTAAAGAAATTGCCTATGCCGTTTCTTATTTAGCATCGGAGCGTGCCGCGTATATCACCGGAGAAACGCTGCATGTGAACGGCGGCATGTTCATGGCATAATATTGTGATATTTTTATAATATAAAGTATAATTCCCCCGCCGTCTGGAATGAGATGACGGGATTTCTAAGTAAAACAAATAACTATACTATTGTAAGTAATATTTTTTAAAAATAATCTTACATTGTTGAGGATAATAATTATGAGTAATGTTGAAGAAAGAGTAAAAAAGATTGTCGCTGAGCAATTAGGTGTTAAAGAAGATATCGCTAACGATGCTTCTTTTGTCGATGATCTTGGTGCAGACTCTTTGGATACCGTTGAACTCGTCATGGCCCTTGAAGAAGAATTCGAATGTGAAATTCCGGACGATGAAGCCGAAAAAATCACTACTGTTCAACAAGCGATCGATTACGTCGAAAAAAACGCATAAAAACTGCTTTATATTTCGAACGGTCATGTTCTCGGCGAATTATGACATGATAATTTTGTTCAACGCATACAGGGAAGTAAGTAGCAAACTGAAGTGTGAGCGTTATAGAACAAAAGAGGGCGTCAAACCACCGAAAATATGACCGTTCGAAGTATGTAAGTGGATGCTGTTAATGTCCACTTATGCATGCCTTAATATCCCCTCTTTAAAATTAACTTCGGGTACAAAACATTGAGCACACGCCGAGTTGTAATAACTGGACTAGGCGCGGTTACGCCTTTAGCTAACACAGTTTCGGAAACCTGGGACGGAATCGTCAATGGTAAAAGCGGTATTTCCGCGATTGATTCCTTCGATATTTCTGCATTTGCCACGACTTTCGGTGGCGTAATAAGAAACTTCGATATTTCTCAATATTTTCCTGAAAAAGACGCGAAACGCATGGACGGCTTTATCCATTACGGATTAGCCGCAGGATCTCAAGCGTTCGAGGATTCCGGCATCGAGGTTAATGATAATAATGCCGAAAGAATCGGTGTGGCAATCGGTTCGGGAATAGGCGGGATAACAGGCATTGAAGACTGTTATGCGCTATATGATAAAAGTGGTCCGAGACGTATTTCGCCGTTTTTTGTACCCGGCAATATCATCAATATGATTTCCGGTAATTTATCGATTAAATATGGCTTAAAAGGACCTAATTTTGCGATTGTTACCGCCTGTTCAACCGGTACACATAACATTGGCGATGCCGCCAGAATGATCAAATACGGTGATGTCGACGTAATGATCGCCGGAGGCGCCGAGCGTTGTACCACTTCACCGACCGCGATGGGCGGGTTTGCGTCAGCGAAAGCCTTATCGAGAAGAAACGATGATCCGCAACGTGCAAGTCGCCCATGGGATCGGGACCGTGACGGCTTTGTGTTAAGCGATGGTGCCGGTGTTGTTGTTCTGGAAGAGTTGGAACATGCTAAAGCACGAGGTGCGAAAATCTATGCCGAGTTGGTGGGTTACGGCATGAGCGGAGACGCTTATCACATGACTTCACCTTCGCCAGGCGGAGAAGGCGCTGCTCGATGCATGAAAAATGCATTACGCGATGCCGGTTTGAATCCTGAAGACGTCGACTATATCAATGCGCATGGAACATCTACGCCCGCCGGCGATCTCGGTGAGACACAGGCGATGAAATCCGCGTTAGGCAATCATGCCTATAAGGTTGCGATTAGTTCAACTAAGTCGATGATAGGGCACCTCTTGGGTGCTGCAGGCGGCATCGAAGCGGTACTCACGGCATTAAGCCTCAAAAATCAATTAGCGCCGCCGACTATTAACTTGGATAACCAAGACCCCGAATGCGATTTGGATTATGTTCCGAATGTTGCTCGGGAAATGTCGATGAATGTGGCCTTATCGAATTCTTTTGGCTTCGGCGGAACTAACGGCACGTTGGTTTTTAAGCGATTTGAATAATTAGCTCGATGACATAGGTGAGTTTTCGGTGTTTTTAATCAATGGTGCGATGAGTTGTACCATCGATGTTTCGGATCGCGGATTCCAATATGGCGACGGTTTATTTGAAACGATTGAAATCAATCAAGGCAGACTGGTTTTTTTTGACAGACATATCCGCCGCCTAAACGAAGGTTGCCGGCGTTTACAAATCCCTTTAGAAGATACCGGCAATTTAGTTGCGGAAGCCGAGAATGCGGCTAAAGATGTCGATCGAGGCGTGTTAAAAATTATCCTGACGCGCGGAACGTGTGGTCGAGGTTACCGGCAACCGGACAGCATCAAACCGACTCGTGTTATTAGCGTTTATCCATTTCCTGATTATCCTAAAAATTATACACGCAATGGCATTACTGCCAGGGTTTGTACTACTCGCTTAGGGCTAAATCCGGCGCTTGCCGGCATTAAACACCTCAATCGCCTCGAACAGATTTTAGCTCGCGCCGAATGGAACGATCCCGGCATTCAAGAAGGTTTGATGCTTGATGCCGATGGGAACGTTATAGAAGGAACAATGACTAATTTGTTTTATGTCATTAACCGACAACTCCATACCTCCGAGATCCTTCGCTCCGGCGTAGCCGGCATTATGCGCGAAATTATCTTAGAACTCGCCGAATCAAATGCGTTAGTCTTGTCGAAACGTTATTTCGGTATCGACGAATTATTAAACGCGGATGAAATATTTGTTTGTAATTCGGTCATCGGTTTATGGCCGGTCACCCAAGTTGATGGCAAGCCATTTGCTGTCGGCCCTGTAACCCGCGAAATAACGGCCTGGCTCGAACAGTACAAAAAAGAATGGCTTCAAGCATGCTAAATAAACTCATGGGGATTTCGATTGTATTAACCAGCTTTTTACTCGGCTGGCTATGGATCGATTACCAGCACTTTGTGGCTACTCCTTTAGTCGACAAGCCGGTTTATATTGAAATCAACAAAGGCGATTCGTTCGGCCGCATTACTGAAAAACTTCAGGAACAAGAATTAGCGGTTAAACCGCTATGGTTAAAAATACTAGCCCTGCAAACACAATCCGCCGGTCGTTTGAAAGCCGGAGATTATGAAATCGCTCAAGGCGCTACCGCTTTTGATATTCTTTCCTTATTCGCATCCGGAAAAAGCAGACAATATGCCATCACCTTTCCAGAAGGGTGGAATTTCAATCAGTTTCTTGAGCAAATAAATAGCCACCCTTACATTCAAAAAACGCTAGATAAATCCGAAAGCGAATCTTTGCTCAGTTATTTAAACTCTGATTACGGTCATCCCGAAGGTCTTTTTTTTCCCGACACGTATTTCTTTGATAAAAACACGACCGATCTTGCCTTATTAAAAAGGGCTCATGATCGCATGCTGAGCATCTTGGACCAGGAGTGGCGGCAAAAGCAGGATAATCTTCCGTTTGAGTCTCCTTATCAAGCATTGATACTGGCGTCGATTGTCGAAAAAGAAACGAGCGTTCCCGAGGAACGTCCAATAATTGCCGGCGTGTTTATTCGCAGACTTAAAAAAGGCATGTTACTGCAAACCGATCCAACCGTTATTTACGGTATGGGCGAGGATTATCAAGGCAATATTCGCAAGAAAGACCTGTTGACGCATACTCCCTACAATACCTATGTCATTAGCGGGTTACCTCCGACGCCGATCGCGATGCCCGGACAAGCCTCGATACATGCGGTTCTTCATCCTGAGGCAGGAGAGAGCCTTTATTTTGTTTCTAAGGGGGATGGCACGCATGCTTTTTCCGCCAATCTTGCCGAACACAACCAGGCCGTGACCACTTATCAATTGAAACAATGATGATTAAAGGAAAATTCATAACGCTTGAAGGTGGGGAAGGGGTCGGCAAAACCACCAATATGAGTTTTTTAAAGGATTATCTAAGCTTGCACGGAATTCCGGTGATTCTCACTCGAGAGCCCGGAGGCACTCCCCTCGCGGAACATATTCGAACCTTGTTATTACAACAGTCATCCGACGAAGTCATCACCGATCAAGCGGAATTGTTATTAATGTTCGCTGCCCGCGCTCAACATCTCAAACAAGTGATCGAGCCGGCCTTACATGCCGGCTCTTGGGTAATATGCGACCGCTTTACGGATGCAACCTACGCCTATCAGGGCGGAGGGCGCAATATGAGTGCTCAAGCGATTCAGTGGCTGGAAAATTTCGTTCAAGGTAATCTACGGCCCGATTTAACCTTTTTATTTGATGCGCCGGTCGAAATAGGACTCAAGCGTGCTCGTCATCGCAGTTCGTTAGATCGCATCGAATCCGAAACCTTGGTTTTTTTCGAACAAGTTAGGCGTGCTTATTTATTGCAGGCTAAATTAGAACCGGAACGTATTAAAGTTATTAAATCCGACCAACCACTCATCGATGTACAAAGCGAAATAACACGTTTTTTACACCCGTTTGTTTTTAATGACCATCACTCCTGATTTATTGCCTTGGCAGGAAGCGGACTGGCAGCATCTTGTCCGCTACATTACCGGTCAACGCATACCTCAAGCCCTATTGTTTGCCGGAAATAAAGGCATAGGCAAAAGCCGATTGGCGGAGCGTTTCGCACATTCCTTGCTTTGTTCTGAAACAGATGCTAACGGATTGCCTTGCGGCCGATGTCATAGCTGTCAATTAGTCAATGCACAAACGCACCCTGACTATATCAGACTGAATCCGGAAGAGCCCGGCAAGACTATCAAAATCGATCAAATCAGACACATCCTTTCGGTGTTATCATTAAAACCGCAATATGAGGCAAATCGTGTCGTCATAGTTGAACCGGCCGATCAATTAAATATCTCAGCGGTTAATGCTTTTTTGAAATTTCTTGAAGAACCGACCGAGCGAACCGTTCTGCTACTTATCACGGATAAACCTAGTCGACTCCCGGCCACTTTGATGAGTCGATGTCAAAAGGTCTATTTTTCGAGGCCCGATCCGGAACAAGTTAAACAGTGGTTGTTAGATCAAGGAATAAAAAAAGATAGCGACTTATTGCTAAGCGTATCGAAAGGCTCGCCCTTGTTGGCCTTGGATTATGCGAAAAACGATACCCTTGAATTACGTCGAAAATGTTTCGATCAATGGCTCGACATCGCCGCTTTGCGCACTCATCCGTATATTGTCTCGGAACAATGGGTTAAACTGGATCCCGGCCTATTGTTGACTTGGATAACGGGATGGGTTACGGATTTAATTAAATGTTGTTTTCAATTACCTGCCGAAAAACTGATTAATCGTGATTTATTTGAAGACTTGTACAAATCCGCGCAAACTTTAGAATTATCTCATTTGTATAGCGTCTACGATCTTATGCTTACCACTCGAAACCGCATCGATACCCAGCTCAATAAACAATTGCTATTCGAAGAGCTATTAATCGAGTGGGCACGGCTTAACGAAAAATAGGAAAAAGCATGTCCGAATCATCATCGCCCAGACAAGGAATATTATCCTTGTCGATTAAAGATAAAAATGCACTCTATGCCGCCTATATGCCTTTCATTACCAATGGCGGATTGTTTATTCCGACAAATCGCGAATATGAAATGGGGCAGGAAGTTTTTATGCTATTGAATTTAATGGAAGAAACAGAGAGATTGCCGATTGCCGGTAAAATCATTTGGAAAACACCAGCTGGTTCGGAAGGGTATCGCACTACCGGTATCGGCGTTCAGTTCAGCGACCAGGATGGAGGTATGGCTCGTAATAAAATAGAAACCTATTTAGCCGGCGCACTGGATTCGGATCGAGCCACTCATACAATGTAACGATTTGGTTTTGTCGGGCCTCACGCTCCAATTTTTCCAATTAGACTCAATTTTAACATCCGTTTTATCTCATGCTAATCGACTCTCACTGCCATTTAGATCGTATCGACCTGACTCCCTATCAAGATGACTTTTCTTGCTTCATGCAAGAAGCTTCGAAACATCAAATCGAGCACATGCTGTGTATCAGCATCGATCTTGAAGCTTACCCGTCGATGTGCGAATTGGTCGCTCCTTATCCTCAGATCTCCTTGACGGTCGGCGTGCATCCTAATTCGCATGACGGAAAGGAGCCGACAACTGATGAATTGATTACACTCGGCCAAGCCGAAAAAGTCATCGGCATCGGTGAAACCGGATTGGATTATTTTAGAAGTGAAGGGGACTTATCTTGGCAACACCAGCGATTTAGACGACATATCGCGGCGGCGAAAAGTTTAAATAAACCTTTAATCGTCCATACGCGAGAAGCCCGAGAAGACACTTTACGCATTTTGAAAGAAGAAGGTGCCGATTCGGTCGGCGGTATTATCCATTGTTTTACCGAAGACTGGGAATTTGCGCTTCGTGCGCTCGAGTTGAATTTTTATATTTCCTTTTCAGGAATTGTAACGTTCAATAATGCTAAAGCAATACAAGAAGTGGCGCAAAAAATTCCGGCGGATAGATATTTGATTGAAACCGACTCGCCCTACCTAGCTCCGGTTCCTTTTCGCGGGCGGCCTAATTATCCGATTTATGTTCGACATGTGGCCGAATTTATAGCTAAATTAAGAAATACTTCGTTGGAAGTCATCGCGGACCAAAGTAAAGAGAACTTTGTACGCCTATTTAATTTTGAATGCCTATGAAATTCAATACTTTTCAAGACTTTTGAGCTGAAACCACTAAAACGTTGATACAGGCATAGAAAGAATCATCCGTTGCGGCGCGTTGTAAGTCGGTTCGCCAATGGTTCAGTTCTTGTTCCGTAATCGCATGATTGGCCAAGGCTTGATTTTCGACAATCTGCTGTACCGATAATGAATAGAAAAGGTTTATATCGGTTGCAATAATCGGAAATACTTCGACTTCAATATGACTGAAACCGCATTTTTTGAATTGCCTGTATAAGCTTCTGCCTGAGTAGCCATTGTTCATCATATGCGACATACGATAATGAGAAAGAGTGCGCTCGACTCCGGGTAGTTGGGTATCGATCGACAAGCTAGCCCAGTCTGTTTCCACAACGACAACGTATCCATTGTCTTTAGTGACTCTTTTTATTTCCAAAAGTGTTTGTTCCGGCTGTTTGAGGTGCATGAATAATCGCTCGCTTCGACAACTATCGAATAACCCATTCCTGAAAGGTAACTTTTCGGCACTACCTTGTATTAAATTAGCCTGTTGAATTGTAGAAAGTTGTCTACAATTCTGGATAGCGCTTTTTAACATCTCTTGATCATGATCATACCCGAAGACTTCACCGTCTTTCCCAACCATTTTCGATAGTTCGGCAACATCTACTCCAGGCCCGCATCCGATGTCGGCTATTATATTTCCGTTGGAAATATTCATTTTTTTATAACTGTGATGCTTAATCGGTAAAAAAATATCTGCCGCTTTTTGCAGATATTCCGAGCTGACTTCTCCGTGAAAAACTTTCATAGTTGACCTAACATGGGTTCTAGATAAATAAATGCTTTGAACTATGCTTAGAGTCTAGTCAATATTTTAGGATATGAGAAGGAAGAAGGATACAAATGAAAGATACAATGACGCTATGCGAACACTATCAAAATTATTTTTATACGGTTAAGGCGAATACTCAGGATTTACTAGAGCAAGCTTATCACGTTAGATACCAGGTTTATTGTGAGGAATTAAAAAAATTATCGCCGAATTCTGAAAACGAATTTCAAGAATCGGATGAATGGGATGACGATGCCGTTCATGGTCTTTTATTTTATAAAAGAGATAAAAAACCTATTGGAAATATTCGTATCATCACATTAGAAGGTGACACGGAGAAAAAGTTACCGATTGAATTGTATTATAAAAAAGAATTCGACTTTAGAGGATCTGGTATAACTTCACTAAAAGAAGGTAAGACAGGCGAAGTATCCAGAATGGCTCTGATCTCTCGATTTAGAAGAAGACCATCCGATAAAGACTATTCGATAAATAACAATATGCGTGAAAATGATCACGAAAACAGACGATTTTCCACTAATTACCTACCAATGAGCTTAACTTTCTCTTCTATCTCTCTTATGCTGGAACACGCACTCGATTATGGTATTGCATTAATGGAGCCTCGTTTAGCTAGATTATTAGTGCGCTTTGGCGTTGAATTAAAACAGATTGGACAACCCATAGACCACTTTGGCATACGTGCACCTTTTATTATTTTTCCTAAAAAAACTTATCAAAACTTAATGCCGGAATATCGACTCTTATTTGACATTATCAGTTCGGAACTAAAAGATTCTCATTGACAACATGCCATCTGTCAAAAAACAAAAACAGCCGTCTCTTAGTCTGGTTTGGAAAACAATACTCGCTGTCGGTTTTGCAACAGCATTAGCATCCGGTGCCATTGTTTTGTTCGGACAGTTTTCATTGAATCAAAATTATCAGCAAGAAAGGTCTCGTGTTCATCGCTTTTATCGACAAGCCTTTCAAGGTATTTTGGAAGGCATCAAGAACGACAGGGTCGATATCGGTTGGTTGATTCCGGCATTTATCGATGACAAAACCAGCCCCCAAAACGCATTAGAGGTCATTGACCATTTTATCGATAACAACTGGTTTAAAATTGAAGTCGAATCGGATATTGAGTCGGCATTTTTGTTTAGCACGGATGGAAAGTTGATTGCTTCTTGGGGGAATACGCCGTATCAAGGGCAGTTTTCAGAATGGTTGGATTATGTCATTACCCACGAATCACCGTTCGACAATATTTTGTGCGAGGAGCGCTGCGTTCATTTTCATGCTACGCCGTTTTTACATCACGGAAGTTTTATCGGCGTATTCATTTTTGGTATCGATCTTGCCGATACGGTTTTAAAGATGAGAGACTTGACCGGTTCCGGGATTAGTATCTTAACGTTACCTCATGAATTCACAAATCCAAAAAAAGAATTACTTTCTATTCCGCCATGGCAAGCAAATATAGTGGCTTTAACGGATTCAGAACGCAATATCGGATTACTTAACGCTTTTAGTCGGCAATATCCTGATGGAATACCCGATCATCCGAAGATATTTAAGTTTGTGAATAGGACTTATGAGATCATCCCTTTTCCGTTTAACGGAAACAACAATACAGTACTTTTGATTATTGAAGACATTAGTCGGGGCTTGGACGAAATCAAAAAAGCGACTGCTCTCTATGCCATTAATGGATTGCTTAGTTTATTGTTGTCCGGCGGAGTATTGTTACTATTATTGATTGGACCGACGCAAAAATTAAAAAGACTCATTGCATTATTGCCGTTGATCGCAAAAAAACAATACGACTTAGTGGCTAAATTATTACTTCATTCGAAAAAACACAGTTTCTTTAAAGATGAAATTGATGTTTTGGAATCCGCCTCGCATCAACTGATTTCAACCCTTAAGCAACTGGACGATGAAGTTAATTTACGCACCCAACGCCTCTCCGAACAGGCTTTGGAACTGCAAATTGAAAAGAATTTTATTGACAATATTCTTAATTCGGCTCAAGTCATTATTATGACGGTCGATAGTGTGGGGCGCATTAAATCCGTCAATCAGTATGCGCAATATTTGCTTCAATATACGGAAGCCGAATTATTAAATACAGATTTTGTTGAATTTATTCCTACTGAAGAACATAGAGGAATGATTGAAAGTTCAATAACACAACTACTTGATAAGCATAATAATACCTTTCAATACGAATGTCCGATTTATTCCGTCGACGGTGCTCAACTCTATATCTCATGGTTTTTATCGCCATTAGTGCTCAAAGAGCTAGGTATCGATGCCGATCCTGAAGTTCTCATTGTCGGGTTGGATTTAACCGATAGACGCAAATCCGAAAAACAATTGACTTGGTTAGCCGAACACGACCCATTGACAGGTCTATATAACCGCCGAAAATTCGAAAAAGAGTTCGAGCATGCTATCAATATGGCGAATCGCTATCATCATAGCTCGGCCTTGATTTTTTTCGATGTCGATCAATTTAAATACGTTAACGATAGCAGCGGACATCAAATCGGTGACGAACTATTAGTTAAAGTGGCCGAAAAACTGCGCAGTTTCACTCGCGATACCGATGTAATCGCTCGCTTTGGAGGCGATGAATTTATCGTGATGGCTCCTGAAATCAGTCAACAAGCGGCTGAGGATTTAGTGCAAAAAATTTGTACAGGAATGACCTCGGTATCGATAACGGACAACAATCAACAACACCGGGTTTCGGTTAGCGCGGGTTTGTTAATGTTTCCGGAGCCTAATTGCTCTGCTCAAGACCTTTTGGCAACTGCCGATGTTGCAATGTATAAAGCCAAAGAATCCGGTCGGGGAGGGTGGAGACTCGCAAATAGCGAGGATATTCATCGGAGCGAAATCAAAACGAAGGTCAATTGGAAAGCCAAAATTGAACAGGCACTTAACGATCGGCAATTTAAGCTGTTTTACCAACCAATCATGCATATTCGTGATAAGACTATATCTCATTACGAGTGTTTATTGAGAATGATTGGAAGCAACGACGAAATCATTCCGCCAGGTATGTTTATCGAAGTCGCTGAACAAACGGGATTAATTTTTCAACTCGATATGTGCGTTGTCGAACTCGCTTTCGTAAAGCAGGTTGAATTGATAGAACAAGGAATCGATATTAGGCTGTCAATTAATTTGTCCGGGGAGACGCTTTCAAATGTCGATGCTTTTTCAAAAATCGATAAGCTGTTGCGCTCATATGGGCTCGATGCACATAAATTTATTTTTGAAGTGACCGAAACTCAGGCCGTAACCAATCTGCAGTCCGCCCATGAATTTATAAATAAAATAAACAACATAGGCGGAAGTTTTGCTTTGGACGATTTCGGTGTGGGCTTTTCATCGATGAGCTATCTAAGACAATTACCGGTTGAATATTTAAAAATAGACGGGTCATTTGTAAAAAATATTAATTCAAGCTTGGATGACCAATTATTTGTCAACGCAATTAACAGTGTAGGGCAAGGAATGGGCTTAAAAACGATTGCCGAATTCGTTGAAAATGACGCTATTTTCGAAAAACTGGGAACACTTGGTGTCGATTATGCCCAAGGTTATGGAATAGGCAAGCCGATGCCATTTCTTGAATTTCATAAGAATGACGATGCAGACTATTAGAAATCGTAAGACATCATAATGGTATACATATCCCAATGCTGCGTTGTTCCTTGTGGGTTTTCCAGGTTGGATAACCAGCCGGTTCCATTAATTCGGTGGTATTCGGCACTGAAATTCAATGCCGGCAATATTTCATAACGTAAACCAAAAGTCCAATCTTGAGCAAACCTGGAATGATTGGCAATTCCGGGTGCTGCTTGCGCGATTTTCAAACCTTTTCTATCATCCATATCCCAAATTAATTCGTCATAACGCACTAATGCTTCCAGAGAAGAAGTCAGTCTGTAGGTGCCTTGTACATAAAAACTTTGGCCGGTAAATTCAGTGTCCGGAATAGCCCCGAAATTCCTCAATTGGGCCCGGCGTAAGGCGTATTCTCCGGTAAGTGACCATTTTTCGGCGTTATATTGTGCTGAAAAGATTAATGGATTAAATCGCCAGGAGCCTGCCTGAAAAAAAGCGCCGGCTGATGGTTTGTAATCGCCATTAAAATCCGCATAGGTTATAGCTAGCTTGGCTAAGCCGTTTTCCCATTCATACCCGGTACGCAACACCCAGGATATGTCGCCTTCCATTTTCCCAGGATCTGAACCGACTAGTGTATTTTTGAAATCAGGATCGTCCATTCTTGGGACGACTACACCGAAATTCAACGAAAAATCGCCATAGTCGGTTCTATGTTCTCCATAGATATAGCCGCCATCGGCTGATAACGCTAAATTTCTATTGACATCGAAATAAATCGATTGCGGTAATAAGATGTTGGGGCGAGTCGAAGCCACGTCCCGCGTATCGTTGTATAAGCCTAGCGGAGTAGGGACTCTGCCGCCCCTAAGTGTTAATAGTGAAAGTTCCGACGAATATAAAGTATAACTGGCTACTCCGTAATCGATTCGGACGTTGCTATCGTCGGTTTTACCCGCATCGCGCCATACTACCTGCATGGCAATTTGCAATTCCGGCAAAATCCTATAAGAGGCATTGATACCGAGTTCTCTAAAGTCGGTTGATATCGAGTCGTCAGTTTTACCAAAAAAGTTATTATCGGAAGTATGAATAAATCCTTGGGATAAAAAACCGTGAATTTGAAGGTTTTGAGGTAACCAATCGCTTTCAAAGGCTTGAGCATTTGTAAACAGGCAGCATAAAACTAATACGATACCGTAGCTATGCAATTTAAAAAAACGGTTTAAAGTCGACGTATGACGCATGACTGGAAAAGGCCTTATTTAATGATCAGGATTTTGATATTTTCAGGGATGTCTTCATCGCTTAAATATCCTATTGCGCCAGGTGTAGATGCGATTTTATCAACCATTTCTTCCTTGCTGGCAACGGTAACAGGAGCCTGGCCGGTCCCGCTAAATACCAGCTTGTTCCAGCTTCGACGCATCTGATGTGGAAATACATTCAATACTTGTTTACAAAACTGTTTATGAAGAGGGTTGCTGTCATGTAATACAAAAACAGTAATGGGAGAACCGTCTTGCCATTGGCGAAGCCGCATTCTAAAAATAGCACTCAATCCGTTTCGGCTAACAGAGTTTTGCGTTAATGCCCTGTTGACAACGGGATAAATACTTAGCGTGGGAGCGGATAAAACCTGCGACATCAAAACAAAGAGCAACACTAAAAATCCTAATTGCTTTCGTCGTAGATTTTTATTCGATTCGTTTGACTTCAAATTGGAAGCGCCTTAGGTCTTAAAGTGAGCTGTAAAAAGAAATCAAAGTTTAGTTACTATTCTGTGAATATCAAATGATCAGGGTTAATTGATAAAGATTCTTGTAAGCGACAAAACTACCAATACCATGTCATTATTTAACATAATATACATTATGCGCAATTATAACTACTTATTGCTTTGCATTTTATGATACTGGCTTTATTCCTCCGGCAACCCATAAGTCTTGTTTGGCGGCTATCTCCTCGGCTCCGCCGCTTTTCGACAACAGATACGAGCGTAGTATTCTTCAATGCGTTAACGCAGACTTCTCCGGTAACAGTTGTACGAATCGCGTGAAATTGCGAATTGCATAGAGATACATAGAGATAATAGCGGTTGCAATTGCGTTCCGACAAATCCGACTAATTCATTGATTTGTAAAAACATTTCCTTATGGCGAGCCAACAGACCGTCTGTACTTTCCGAATGTTCAGAATACCGCTCACATTTGGCGGAGCCGGCGTGGTTGTTCCGGATTTATTCTTGTCTTTTCTCAACCAGTTCAAAACGCCGCGTTTGGGGCCGCGCGAAGTATAGATCTGAATGCCGCGACAGAAAGTGAGGATGAAGACAAAACCTGGGGATCTTGCAACAAAGTCGATGAAGCTTTTTTGAAATTCATGACGGAGCGCCGCCCCGCCCTAAGATTACACTGCTAAGCCGCTTCTTTCGTCATCATATAATCTAGAAAATCACGGCAGTCGGCCATGATGATTTCCAGCCCCAGTCGTTTGCAGAAGCGTTGTTCCTTCTCGGTAGGGTTTTTCCGCAGCACCCAGCTTTTCGTTCGCTGGCTGCGTAAACGATGTCGTTCATGACCATGCGCTCGGAATCGCGGTTCTGCGGCAGACCGATCAGCAGATATTTCTTGCCTTTGCGGTATTCCTTCAAAAAATTGGGAATCGCGAAGCCACCCATCAATTCGGTAATGTAGTCGACATAGTCTGCGTCCGAGGCGATGTAGTTCGACACCGGTCTGGGCGAACCCATCGGCGTGAACAGTATAGGGATATTTCGGATTCATCGCGCGGGAACTTGCCGCGTTCGCGGAAGAAAGTCAGCAGAATAGCAAAGCCTAACCGGTTTGCTCGGT
>NZ_JBNGHF010000037.1:0-47032 GCF_050611805.1 Methylotuvimicrobium sp. | reverse complement strand
CTGGAAGATACTAAATACGCTTCGAATGTAGCTTAATTAATCACGGGCTCTATAGATTCAAAATGGAAAATATATAGTGTCAAATCCCCCAAAAGTGTTTATCTCTTACTCTCATGACAACTCTTCCCATAAATCGTGGGTTAAAGAGCTTGCAACGTACCTTAGAGACAATGGGATTGATGCGATTCTTGATCAATGGGATTTGGCATTGGGTTCTGATCTTGCGAAATTCATGGAGCATGGGTTAAGTAAGTCAGAACGAGTACTGATAGTTTCAACAGACAATTACATAGAAAAAGCAGACTCGGGCAAGGGTGGTGTAGGCTACGAAAAAATGATAGCTACCGCAGAATTACTTGCGGAGCAAGATACTAATAAATTTATTCCGGTAGTTCGTAACGTTAAAGGGCATAAAAAACTTCCAGTATTTTTGGGGTCTCGATTATATATTGATTTGTCAGATGCCAATGATTCTGAAGATGAGCGTATCGAATTATTGAAAGAGATACATAAGGCTCGCGAGAGTAAACCGCCTATTGGCATCAATCCTTTTGCAGAACCAGTTGATACAAAAGAAGAAGCTTTAGTAGACGAAGAACACAAAACAGAGAAACCATCGCTGAATGTTGATAGTACAGTATTTTTTGCCGATAGATTCTCTTCTGCTTTCCCTGGTGTCAGGGGCGTTCAATGGTTCACGACACAAAGTGACATTAAAATGAGGCTAGGAAAACTGCTTGAAGAGCCATTGGACTTCAATAATGCAAGCCCTATATGGTGGTGGCGAGATGGCAATCTTCATATTCACTCGTTCAAATCAACTGATGATGGCCTTTTTTTGATGGATTGGGATGAGTATAAAATAACGAAAATAGCAGCAGTTAATGAGGGCGATTATTACCAAAAGTTCGTTTATGTTGAAACAGATAAAATGGAATCAACGGGTCTATATCCAGATATAGAAGATAGAATAGCGCATTGGATAGAGCAGCATGGATATTGTTCTGAAGAATATGGCCTTTATAAAGGTGAAACCAAGGTCAATCGGGCGGAATATGATGACAATGCGGCAGTAATAGACGGAGAACTTGTCGAGTTGGGTGGCGATGTAGAGTTACGAGTACGCTACTTGATACCGTATAACTTTGTAATTGCCGCCAATGGTTCACCTATAAACAATAATAGTTTTGACCGAAAGTTAAAAGAGTTACTAAATGCGATGCTTAGAGATGGGGAGTCAATCGATTTTCTCTCTAGAGAAGTTCTTAAGTTGCCTAAGAAGCAAAGATACAGATGAATCTAACAAGGCAAATTCACTCGGACGTTAAAAAGCGTTACTCCTCGTTCCTCGTCGCTCTGCTTTTTAACGCCGGTGATTTGCGGCGTTCCCGGCGGCTTCGCCGCCGGGAATCGCGGCGCTCACTTCGTTCGGCCTTGTCTGTCCCGTCGCCTTGCGCCGGAACGAGCGCTGGGGTCACGAGCGCTGGGGTCAGGCCTTACATTTGTCATTAATAATTGGGCACAGAGTGAAAACCCTAAATTGTTGTTTTGGCGGGTAGCTTTTTAGCCTTGGGGTTTGTTTGCCGGCCTAATAAATCGGTCAAAGGGACGCGCCCCTTACCTTAACGTTACGCAAAAAGGAAAGTAGTCATGTGGATAACTCACAGTTACGTGGGAACAACTAGGAACGGTGTTCGCTGTCTTTTTTTCTTGCTTCTGGAAGACTACATCGAAGAACAAACGCAATTTGCTCGAGAACTGAACTTGGAGCCCGAACGCTTCGCTAGAAATCTAGATGCCTTCGGAGCAGTGGTTCGGCCGTTTGGCGGCGATATAGAATATGCCAGAACGGGAGTTTTGGATAAGAACTGCAAACCAGAACAACTCAAAAAATAGCTGGGGTCAGGTACAAATTAAACGCAGGTCAATTCAGTATCATTTAACTCGTACCTGACCCCAGTTATTTAGTTATTTCGGAAAATTTGCATGAGCGCATATGCACGATCACCTGGTGGCATGAATAATGCCAACGCTCGTGGATGTTCAAAATGCGTTGCTACAGGTAAAATTACGCCCTATAACAAATAAACAGCCAATAAACTATTTTCAGTCGCCCACTTTATTGCCTAGTCGTAGCAAAGGGGCAACTGGACTCTTCGTTGGTATATTTCTATCGTATTTCTAAAAAGGTCTATCGTTATGATTTTGACAGTCGAACAAATTGCCGAAGAGGCTCTCGCTTTGCCTAGTGAAGCACGCGCTTTGCTCGCCGACCGTCTTGTAGAAAGCCTTGACCCGGCAGAAGACGGTTATATTCAACAACTTTGGTCAACCGAGGCGCGGCGACGCCGTGACGATGTCCGAGCGGGACGTGTACAGACTATCCCCGGCGATGAAGTATTGGAACGTGTGCGACGGGTGTTTACTCGATGAGGTATGAGTTCCACCCCGATGCCTTTAGAGAGTACGAAGAGGCCGCCCAATATTACGCGGGTTGTCAGGAAGGTTTGGAGTTTCGTTTCATCGCGGCGGTTGAACGCGCTGTCCAGCAGATTATCGAAGACCCAAAACGCTGAACTATTTTTGAGGACGATATTCGGCTATGCCTTACTCGTGTATTTCCCTACGCAATACTCTAACCATCGAAAAAGACTACGTACTCATTATTGCGGTTATGCATTGTCATCGTGAACCAGGTTACTGGCATCACAGAGTTTCCAATAAAGCCTAACATGGCGCTCAACCGGAGCGCGGGGACAAGGCGGTTCTGTTTTTCGGCTTTCCGGGCCGCGCCCGGTTAGCTTTACGCTAAAAATTGCATGAATACCGTGAATCCGTTAATATCGGCATCATGATTGTTTCATTCGGTGATAAGGCCACTTCAGACTTGTTTCACGGAATTTCCAGCAACAAAGCTAGAAAACTGCCCAACCAGATTCATGAATTAGCGCTGTATAAGCTGGACATAATCAATGCTGCTCAAAACCTTGACGATCTTAAATCTCCGCCTGGAAACAGACTGGAACCACTCAAAGGTGATCTCAAGGGTTTTCACAGTATCCGTATAAACAATCAATGGCGCATTGTTTTCCGTTGGGAGGCCAATGCAGCTCATGATGTCCAAATTATGGACTATCACTAATAGTGAGGTGACGTATGATTCCGACGAACAGAACTGCAACACACCCAGGTACGATATTACTTAAAGAGTTTCTTGAGCCTCTTGAGATTACCCAAAAAGCTCTGGCTATTCATTTAGGTATATCCGTTCAACGCGTTAATGAGATTGTACGTGGTAAACGTGGTATTACGCCAGATACTGCCTGGCTACTTTCTGAGGCTTTCAATACGTCCCCTGAATTTTGGCTTAATCTGCAATCGACTCATGATCTGTCGGCTCATAGACCTGAGTATCATGTCGAGTCTTTGGTTGCTGCGGGCATATAGCAATGGCTCCAATGTAAGTCGCCGCTCCGCTCCGACTCCATTGAGTCCGAGCGTTAAGTAACTTTGGGCAAATTGGAGTTCAAATGAAATTTGGAAATACAACGCCAATATTAAGAAGCTTCGATGAAATAAAAGCTAAAGAATTCTATCTGGATTTTTTAGAATTCAATTTAGATTGGGAGCATAGATTTGAGGAAGATCTACCACTTTATATGCAGATTTCAAAAGGTGACTGCGTTCTTCATATATCTGAGCATCATGGAGACTGCAGCCCTGGTGCGGCTCTTCGAATTCAGGTAAGTAATCTAGAGCAGTATCATGAGCTTTTACTTGGTAAAAACTATAAATACGCTAGGCCTGGCGTACAAGAAAAGCCGTGGGGCAGCAAAGATATGTCGATTGCTGACCCATTTGGTAATCGGCTTACATTTACAAGTTCAGTCAGCACTTAACAAGCGCTTACAGAGTAACGCGGTTCTGCCGCGCACCTGAAGCAAACGTTATGCAGTCAATCTGAATCGCTATGCATACAAGAGTAGTCAAGTTACATTTTATCGCAGAAGCACCACACTTCCGACCGGATAACGTTTGCTTATCGACCTACAAAGCACTCGGCTGTAAAGAATCGCTACGCCAATATTCAGACAAGTCTTTATCAACGAATCGTGCTATGGAAAACTCCTCAATGTCTATCGAATCGACCGGCATGCGTTTTTCAACGACTAATTCAGCGATGATCTCGCCGAAAATCGGCGCATATTTCAAAGCTTGGCCGGCGCCCAAGCAGTGATAGAGATTACTTACTTGCGTGTCAGCCCCCAGAATGAATTTTAGATCGGGCGTAATATCGAAAAATGAATGATAGCCTCCGGCATAAACGGGTTTTCCGATTCTTGGAAAACGGCTGATGATTTTGCCGAGATAGTTGTCGAGTTGCTGATGATTAACATTAAAACTCAACGCGTCGTAAATGACATTGGCACCATCGGGATTCATCGCTGCTCGGCTGAATGAACGGGCAATGTCTTTAGCATTGCGCCGTCTCGGTTGGTGCATATGCAGAATACTGCCGCGCCAGCGTCTAAAATAGGCTTGATTGACATAGTCGGCGATAATCGGCATTGATTCCGGAATATCGCTGACACTCACCAGAAAATTAGCCGCGTACACGGGCTCCAATGCCACGGGAATGTGCAAACCGATGCCGGCAAACAATTCCGAACTCCAACCGCCCGCCGCATTGACCACATGCTTCGCCAGGATTTTTCCCTGGCTGGTGTGTAAGGCGGAAATATCATGTCGAGTATCTTGCTCAAAATCGAAGACCTCGCAATGCTCTAAAATGTCGATGTTATTTTTTTGAGCGGCGGTCTGCATTGCATTCAGGATTTGCGGGGAATCTAACTGCAGGACGTCAGGCTCGTAATAGTAAATCTCCTCGGGGACGGTTTTAACCGCATTTCGAGTGAGTTCGGTCACATCTTGATGAGAAATCATCGTAAAGTCGATGCTTTCTTTTTGCATTGTTTGCTCTAAGTCCATCCAATTTTTTGAGGCCTTTCCGGAATGACTCTCGGCGATCCAAATAGCCCCTGACTGTTCAAAAAGGATATCGACACCCCAAATCGGTTGCAGGTTTTTCCAATACTGCGTGGCTATTTTGGCCATCCTTGCCGCCATTGGCGACGCATTGGCCGAGCGGACAATCGCGCTATGGCGGGAACTCAAACCCGCCCCCAATACTTTTTTCTCTACGATAGCCACCTTTTCTGCTTTGCTGCCGAGCTTGCGCCTTATCGAAAAAGCACAGGCAGCGCCCAGACAACCGCCGCCGATCACAACCGTATGGTACTTTTTACTCATGACCGCCTTCTCCTTTTCCAAAAAGTGAACCAATGAACCAGCAAATGCAAGGCTGAGGCGAATTCCAAACGACTAAGTCCTGACTGCCGATATTCCACCGTCGACACGCATAATTTGACCGGTAATCCAACCGGCTTTGTCGGACAATAAAAACAACGCCATCTGAGCGATGTCCTCGGCTTCACCGATGCGATTCAGCGCATGGCGCGCGGCGGCAGCCTGTTTTTTACTATCTTCGCGTATCAAACGTTCGGCTAACGGGGTGTTGGTCAATGACGGGGCGATCGCATTGACGCGTATCTTCGGAGCCCATTCCGCAGCCAAGGAGCGGGTCAAACCTTCCACCGCACCTTTAGCGGCTGCGACTGTGGCATGGTATGTAAAACCGGTATTCACCGCTACGGTGCTAAAAAGCACGACCGAGGCCGTCTCCGCCGCCTGAAGATTACGCTGATAATGCTGCAAGCAGCGCACCGCACCCAGCAGATTGAGTTCCAAATCCTGCCGAAACTGATCGAGCTTGATCGTTGCGAAGGGTTTTAAGTTGATACTGCCGGGACAATAAACCAAGCCGGCCAAGGGCTCGTCCAAAGCCGGTAAGGGATCGGTTAAGACATCGCAGTTAAAATGTTCCGACAAACCCGGTTCTGCGTCTGAACGACTGATGGAATAAGTTTGGAATTGCCCCTGAGCCAAGTGGGTAAGAGCTGCGCCGATACCACTACTAGCACCTATGATCAAAATTTTACGCATGATCCGTCCTCAATGGTCAATCAACCTAAAAAATCAATTGGAGTACGAAAGGTTTAACGATAAGGTTACCGTGCAAATAATGTTAGTCAATCGCGAGTATTGACAATTTAGCGAAGTGCAACATTGTCGTAGACGAATTACCCCCTAACCTGCTTTCGGCGAACGGCAGTATTACAGCAAGCGATCTAATCCATGGCAAGGTGTCATTCTACTCAGCTAGCTCAGAAAATGCCGTTGGCCTTTAAAAAATGTTCGGCCTGCAGAACGAGGTTTCGTTTGGTTTCGTCATCAAGGCGATCTAAATTACGGAAAGCCATCACCATCCGGGAATTGTTTTTGAGTTTCTGTTCGTTGACGATTAAAAAATACCAATACAAGAATGTGAAAGGACAGGCATCGGCGCCCAGTTTCAATTTCGCTTGGTAGCGGCATCCGGAACAATAATCGGACATCCGATCAATATAAGCGCCTGATGCTGCATAGGGTTTCGACGCGAAAATACCGCCGTCCGCATACAGAGCCATGCCGTGCGTGTTAGGCAATTCGACCCACTCGAAAGCATCGACATAAACGCTCAAATACCATTCTTCGACATAGACCGGCGAGATACCGGCCAACAACGCGAAATTGCCGGTAATCATCAATCGTTGAATATGATGGGCATAGGCGAAACGTAGGGTTGACGTTATGCATTCGCGCAAACAACGCATATCGGTATCGCCGGTCCAATAAAATGCCGGCAACTTTCGCTCCGCTCCTAAAAAATTGCTTCCCGCATAATCGGGCATCTTGAGCCAATAAATACCCCTCACGAATTCTCGCCAACCCAGAATCTGCCTGATAAAGCCCTCGATTGTCGATAACGGTGCCTGCATCTTTTGGTATGCGTTTAAGGCCGCCAAACATACTTCCTCGGGCTCTAACAGTCCGATGTTGAGGTAAGGGGAAAGCAACGAATGAAACAAAAAATCCCCTCCTTGCCTCATCGCATCCTGATAATCGCCAAAATTGGGCAGACAGTCATTGATGAAATGATCAAGTGCCGCCAGCGCTTGGCTTCTGGTCACAGCCCAACTGAACGAGTCGAGGTCTCCGATATGATTAGGATATCGCCGTTCTACCATGGACGTGACTTGTTTCGTGATCGAATCCTGACTGAATCCTTTTCGCAAAGGCGGTTCAATATATTTGGGCAACGCTTTGCGATTGTCCTTGTCATAATTCCAACTCCCGCCCTCCGGAAGCTTGCGGTTCATCAACCAACCGGTTTTGCGGCGCATCATGCGATAGAAAAATTCCATTCGGAATTCTTTACGGCCTTTCGCCCAATCGGTAAACTCGCTATGCGAACACAGAAAACGCATGTCTTCGCGAACCTCGACCGGCAGCTTGAGCAATTCCGGCCAATGCCGCATCATCTCGCTTACACGCCATTCACCAGCTTCGGTCACGACTATACGATCGACTCGATGCTTAAGAAGCGCTCGTTGGAGCTCGCCCGTAAACGAGCCGGTATTGCCTTCATCATCAAGCTTGATGTAATCGACCTGGATTCCCTCGGCACGTAACGATTTGGCAAAGTGTCGCATCGCCGATAAGATCAATACGATTTTTTTCTTGTGATGCTTGACATAGGTCGCCTCGTCTTGGACTTCCATCATCAGCACGACATCGAAGGTGCGATCGATATCGCTCAGCGCGCTGATGGTTCGGCTAAGCTGGTCGCCTAATATAAGTCTGAGTGTTTTCATCGAATTTAATTATTACTCTTCGTCAATCAAAAATCAGACCCCATAACGCTAACTCAATTCACTACCGAAACTAGCAATGCGATAGTCATATTAGAATCATTGAATGAAAAATCGATAGGCCTTAACAGATGCCTTATCGTCCTTCGAACAAAGCCCGCAAACGGTTCAATTGCTCTTCGCTCCAGCCTTTAGGTTCGGTCAAGGCTAGCCATGCATCGATGTAATGTTTAGCGGCAAAAACATGACCGAACCCCGGCGGCGTAGACCCGACCGCCATGTCGGCGGCTAATTGCAGCATCGTTACAACCGGATACCATCTTAGATGCGGCGAGACGTCCGGCCCTCTGGGAGCTTGCATCCATTCCGGCTCTCGAAAGAACGCATGGCTATCGAAAAACGTTATCGGATCGCTGGCATATTGCAGATAAGCGATTCTAAAAGTCCCCCATGTCGTATTATCGTCATTCAACCCCGTATATTGATTCATGAATCTAATCACGGCGCCATCACGAAAACGGGGAAGCCATACCGGAGAGTCGGGTTCCCTTTCTTGCGTCACTTTGCGCCAGGTTTCGCTACGGAATGGCGGGCCGCTCCATAGCGCTCCGTTGAATGGGTCTTGAATGATGTCGTACACATCGAAAGAACGATCGGAATTCAGCGCGCCCAAGCTCAGCCCGTGTAAATACAATTTCGGTCGATGATCGCGAGGCAAGTTCGTCCAATAGACATAAACTTTTTCGAACAGCGCTCTAGCCATTTCCAGACCGTACTCCCCTTCGGTTATCAAGGACAAGGCGCTGGGTAAATACGAATATTGCGCGGTGACCGTCGCGATGTCGCCTCGATGTAAATATTCGACGGTATCCAGTGCCGCCGGGTCTATCCAACCGGTACCCGTGGGCGTCACCAATAACAACACCGAACGGTCGAAGGCCTTGACGCGTTTTAGCTCTTGCAAAGCCAATTCGGCTCTTTCTTCAGGCGTATCCGCCGCATTCAGCCCGACATAGATGCGCACTGGCTCAAGCACCGGCTCAACGAAAAAATCGTTCAACGCCTTCTCTGTAGGGCCTGACGACATAAATATACGACCTTGCCTACCTAAGTCCGACCAAGCGATCAAGGAGGCTTCGCTACCGGTCTTCATTGGATCGTCGGGACGCTCCAAATCATCTTGAATCAAGGCATCCAATTGTTGATAAGAATTATTCGTCGCACGTAAGAACAAAGAAACCACTACACCATCGATAACCGACCAAAACAATATCCCCGCAGCCAATATGCTTATCGCATGCGCGACATGATCGGATATGTATCGCGCCAGCCTTAGAGACAAAAATTGAAACGTACGCCGAAACAATCGAGCAAACTGTATTAATACGCCAAAAACGAGTAAAGTCATCAAGGCAATGCCATAAGAGGGCATCGCACCTTCCGGCTCCATACCCATCATAGACCGCAAATCGTCTTGCCATTGCGAGGCCTGCCAAAGAAAGGCGATTGCAACGATCGAACAGACACCCGACGCGACGACCTTAACAATCCTGATCGCTTCGCGGCCAGGCAACGGCAATTGGACATAATCCCAAAACCATCGACCGAAAACGCCAAGCACGTATCCCGCCGTAAAAGACAAACCGGAAATCACACCTTGAAACGAAAAAGGACGGGGCACTAGACTTGGTGTAAGCGAAAATGCGAAAAAAAGCGTCGCCAGCAATAAGCCCGGTATTGAAAAGCCGAAGCTCAACTTCGTAATCAATTCGTCAATTTTGCGCATAGTAAAATCTTGAGCCGAAAAAATTTATCATGTCGAATAAATACGTCATCATCGTGGTTCGATTATAAGGCACGCACCTCAGCCTTCAATTCAATCTTGACTCCAACTTTCGGAGCGCGCTCTTACTCCTATTTGCGAGCGAAAAAACGTCTAATAATCTGAACGCTACAGTTGCCCATCGGCTTTTAATCCACTCTGAACAACAAACACCCTATTAATTATCTTATAATCATAACCTTACACTCATAACTTAATAAAAGTTTTGCAAAAAACCTATTTGACACAGCCTATTATCCTGAAAAGAGCAGCAGGCATGTTTTGCAGACCGTCCGTGCTGAGCCAAGTCGAAGCATGACCGGTCTACAACACTTTCACCGGCCCTCAAACTACCCTTCACCTTTCGACAGGCTCAGGGCGAACGGTAGTTTGAGGCTCTCAACTGCTCTTTTATGGATTATGAACATCATTCTCTAACCGACATGGCAAGAAGAAGACGCAAGAAAAAGCACTTTTTACTCTTTACATTCGTCACTTTTTTTAGAATCGGTAAAAAATATCCGCGTGTAAGTGTACTGACCTTACTCCCCCTGGTTGGCGGATACAGCCATGAAGTGCTGTTAGCTAGGCCGGACATGGCTTACCAAGGCGTCCCGCAAACTCAAGTCTGGTATCAGCCACTGACTTGGTCGAGGGTATTTCGCAATGATGGATTCATGGTCGGATACTCGGACATTCGTGGCAATCCGCTTTGGGTTATCTACCAAGTAACCAGTATCAAAGATAATGCCCGGATCCATAAACGGCCGCAAACATTCAGCACCGATTGGCGCAGCCTGACGCGTATCAGCCATCAAGACTATACCCGTAGCGGTTTCGACCGAGGCCACATGGCACCTAACTATGCCATAAGCCGGCTATATGGCAAACAAGCGCAGTTGGATACGTTTTTAATGACCAACATTACCCCTCAAAGATCGAATCTAAATCAAAAAGTGTGGCAGCGATTGGAAGCCGTTGAAGTCGACTACTTTCCCATATTGCATCGACACGTCTGGGTAATAACCGGCCCCGTATTTTCGAATCCTTTGAATCGATTGAAGAGCAGCTGGAAAGTGGAAGTACCGGAGGCTTTTTATAAAATTTATGCTGCGGAAACCGGATCCGGAATCAAAATGTTGGCCTTCCTGATCCCGCAAACGGTGCGAGGCAATGAGCCTTTGACCGACTTTATCGTCTCCGTGGACACTATCGAAAAATTAACCGGCTTGGACTTTTTTCATGAGTTGGACGACCCATTGGAGGATAAATTAGAGGCAGCCATCAATCCGAAACCCTGGAAATTAAATTCGGTCGCTCGTTTACCGTCACGCTATTAAGGATTTGGTCATAAATATAACCATCGTAGATCAAAATTAGGCGCCGAAGTAGACGAAAGCCTTATACAAATGCACAGCAAGTTATTGAATTAACCTCTTATTCTTTATGATCTTCATAGTGAAATGCTTTTTCTAAGATTAAAGTTTGCTATCTCAACGATCAAAAAAGCGCTATAGTCAGAATCACCCACTCTGACTTCAGGAGATACTCATGACAAACACAGAAATCGATAACGACGCCGTGATCAAAGTGCTGAATAACATTCTGGAAGCGGAACTGGCGGGCGTGGTTCGTTATACGCATTATGCCTTGATGGTTGTCGGCTACAACCGAATCCCCATCGTTTCTTGGATGCGCGGTCAAGCGAATGAATCGTTACTCCATGCCAACGAAGCCGGCGAAATGATTACCCACTTGGGCGGACACCCCTCTTTGGGAATCGGTCCGTTACTGGAAACGCACCGTCACGATATCGGAGCCATTCTCCGGGAATCGTTGGATCATGAAGCATCGGCATTGGCCGAATACCATCGTTTATTGGAATTGGTCAACGGCCGTAGCGTTCTACTCGAAGAATATGCGCGCCGAATGATCGCCCAGGAAGAGATCCATTTGGGTGAAGTGCGAAAAATGCTCAATAAACCAGCCGAATAGTCATCGCTTACTGTTAGCGTATTTGCATAGTAAGTATGGCAACCGGAAGTTTGCCCGGGCGGATTGAAAGCGACGCATTGGGTTCCATTGAAGTCCCCGCCGATAAATACTGGGGCGCGCAAACGCAGCGTTCGTTGCAGTATTTCGCGATTGGCGACGAACGCCTGTCCCGCCCGCTCATCCGTGCGCTCGGGATCGTCAAACGTTGTGCAGCCTTAAGCAATATCGCCCAAAACAGACTCGATCAAAAGCTCGGGCGCGCAATAGTCGATGCGGCACAGGAGGTCATCGACGGCGCATTGGATGAACACTTTCCGCTCGTGATCTGGCAAACTGGCTCCGGCACGCAGTCCAATATGAATGCCAACGAAGTGATCGCCAATCGGGTCAACGAACGCCTGGGCGGCGCGCTCGGTTCGAAATCGCCGGCGCACCCCAACGATCACTGCAACCTCAGCCAGTCTTCAAACGATGTCTTTCCCAGCGCGATGCATATCGCCGCGGTCGAGCAAATCCATTTCCTGCTGACCCCATCATTGCAAGGCTTACAGCAAACGCTGTATGAGAAATCCGAAGAATGGGCCGATATTATCAAGATTGGACGCACGCATCTACAGGATGCGACACCGCTGTCGTTGGGCCAAGAGTTTTCCGGTTATGCGGCACAGGTACAACTCAGCATCGAACGGCTACAAGACAGTCTCAAACGCCTGTATCCTCTCGCGCAAGGCGGGACCGCAGTCGGGACGGGCTTGAACTCGAACACAGGTTTTGCCGAACTATTCGCCGTTGAAGTTGCCAAGTTCACCGGGTATCCTTTCACATCGGCAGCCAACAAGTTCGAAGCGATAGCCGCGCACGACGCACTGGTAGAACTATCCGGCGTATTGAATTGCAGCGCGGTCAGCCTCAATAAAATTGCTAACGATATTCGCCTACTGAGTTCCGGTCCGCGCTCCGGACTCGGTGAACTGATTTTGCCGGCTAACGAGCCAGGCTCGTCGATCATGCCGGGCAAAATCAATCCGACCCAGTGCGAGGCATTGACGATGGCTTGCGCCCAGGTCATCGGCAATCACACCACAGTAACCCTGGCCGGCGCGCAAGGCCAGCTGGAACTCAATACCTTCAAGCCGGTGATCATATATAACGTGCTGCAATCAATACGCCTTCTCGGCGATGCCACGCATAGTTTTACCGAACATTGCGTGGCGGGCATCGAACCGAATACCGAACGGATAGCAGAATTGATGGAACAATCGCTGATGCTGGTCACCGCGCTGGTTCCTCTGATCGGCTACGATAAGGCTGCCCAAATTGCCAAAACGGCTTTGCAAAACGACACGACGCTTCGCGAAGAGGCCATTGCCGGCGGCCTGGTGAGTGCCGAACAATTCGACGCCATCGTCCGGCCGGAACGGATGATCAAGCCAAAATAAGCCATCCGGTCTAATAACGATAACAAGCGAGGAGAAAAACCATGCACGTAAGCCATGAACAAGCAGAAAAAGCCATTGCTTCAGCCGTCGCTGAGGCCAACAAAATCGGCACGCAAATGTGTATCGCCGTGGTCGATTCCGGCGCCGATTTGAAAGCGTTCACACGAATGAACGGCGCCTGGGTCGGCAGCATCGACATTGCCATCAAGAAAGCCAAGACCGCCTGCTTCTTCGGCATGAATACCGGTCAAATCGGCCAGCTATCGCAACCAGGCGGACCGCTTTTCGGAATCGAACACTCCAACGATGGCTTGATCACCTTTCCAGGCGGCGTCCCGATTGTCGATGAAGACGGTGTTTTGATCGGCGCGATCGGCGTCAGTGGCAGTTCGGTGGAGAACGATCATCAGGTCGCCAAAGCCGGCGTCGATGTGATCGGCCTCGCCGATTTACCGTCGCATCCCTGGCGGACCTGAAACTAACGTTCATGAAACCTGTGCATCACCACGAAACATGAACGGTAATCTCTTGTGGGAGCGACGCCTTCGTCGCGATGAGTGCGCCGCTCCCACCCTGTCCTTCACTTTACATCGATTGTAAAAAAGTATCGGCAAATAATTCCATGCCTAACGAACCAAAACTCTTCGATGACACGCCGCAATGGGTTTGCCTCGAATGCGGTTACAACATGATCGGCGAGATACCCGATATATGTCCGTTTTGCGGTGCCCGGCATGACCGGTTTTTGACGTGGGACGAGGCCGAGAAAACTTATCGAGTGATCGTACGCCCGGTCAACGATTATGTTAGCCAATTGCTTTCGGTGCCGAAATTGGGCCTGGAACATGCCGCTTATCGAATCGAAACAGAGCAAGGCGCGGCTTGGATCGATTCGCCTTCGGCTTTCAATCGGGACTTGACGCCGATGCAAGCCATCTTGTTCACCCATCATCATTTCATGGGCGCGTCGAATCAATACCGAAAACTCTGGAATGCCCAAGTACGCTTGCACGAATTGGACGCGCGGCATCCGTTGTCGGCCTCGTTCGATGTTGACTTGCGCTTTACCAGCGACTATATCGTCTATGGCATCGAAGCCTTCCACATTGGCGGGCACACGCCTGGATTTACCCTCTACATTTACCGGGACGTGCTGTTCGTCTGCGACTATGTGTTTTTGACCGAGTCGGGAATGCGTTTCAATCCGTTCGGGCCAGAGCGGGAAACCCGGACACGAGCCCAGCGCATTCATGAAGTCGTCAAAGCCAGACATTTAGAAACCGTCTGCGGCTATAACTATGTCGCAAACTTCTCAGACTGGCTGGCGCGATTCGAGTCTTTGATATCGAAACGGACCGAATGAGGCCGGCAATGCCTGAGAATTACGAACCAAGCAAAGAAATCGGCCATCAACCGACGAAACTGGTCGTCTATTACGACGGCGCTTGTCCGAAATGCATTCGCGACCGCCGCAATTATGAAAAGCTAGCAGGGCGCCATGCAAACAACGTTTATTGGTTCGATATCACCGGACAAGAAAAACGTTTACAGAAATTGGGCATCGACCCGGAAAAAGCTTTAATGGAATTACATGTCAGCGATGCAAACGGTCGGGTCGTTTCGGAACTCGATGCCTACATTCTATTGATGAAGAAGGTTCCGCTGTTGAAGCCTGTGGCCTGGCTGATTAGCTTGCCGCTGATTCGACTATTTCTTGCCAATCTGTATCATCGGCAAGTCAATCGCCGATTGCAAAAAAGAGGGCTGCTTTAGCTTCGATGCCGAAAAATGCTTGCATCCGCGCTTTTCGGCCTTTTTACCTTTTGCATGGCGAACGCCGACACTGTCAATTCGATGTTGACGGAATCGGTTTTCAGATATTTTCCCAGCCAAACACCAATCGATTACAATCAGCCCGACTCATTTCCGACAATCCCAGGTCTCTATGAACGATGCATTGGTCAGCAGCGAATGCTTACAACAGAATCCGGATGTTTCCGATCGAATCATCCTGGATGCCACCTACTTTTTGCCCCGTCAGCAACGCAATGCCCCAAAGGAATTCGATGCAGCGCATATCCCAGGCGCGCAATTTTTCGACATCGATAACATCGCCGATTCGACCTGTCCCCTGCCTCATACGCTGCCCGATGCCGTTCAGTTTGCCGAACAAGCGGGGCAATTGGGAATCGGCAATGATACGTGGGTGATCGTTTACGACAACAATCATTTTTTTGCGTCCGCCCGGGCCTGGTGGATGTTTCGGGTGTTCGGACATGATAAGGTCAGTGTCTTGGACGGCGGCTTGACCCGATGGCAACAGCTTCGGTTTCCGGTCTCGTCCGACTTCAGCCGTCCGTCGCCAAAACGCTTCGAAGCGGTATTTCGTCCCGAACTGTTTGCGGATTTAGATCAAATGAAGCTTATCCAACAACGAGGCAGCAAACAAATTCTGGATGCCCGCTCCGAGGACAGTTTCAACGGTCGGCGGCCGCTACACGATGCCGGTCTTCTGCCGGGTCATATTCCGGGCAGCCTCACTATTCCTTATAGAAGGTTATTTGCACCGGATGACTTCACGCTATTGCCGGACGAGCGGTTGCGGCGGATCTTTTTCGACGCCGGAGTGGATTTAACCAAGCCCATCGTCACCAGTTGCGGCTCGGGTGTTTCGGCGGCACTGCTACTGTTGGCGTTGTATCGGATCGGTCTGACGGATATCCCGATGTTCGACGGTTCATGGGCGCAATGGGGCAGGCAAGCGGATTTGCCGCGGCAAACCTTATCTTAACGGCAGTGCCGGGCGTCCTTATTCGAGTTCATTTTGACGGACATATAACGCATCGAAAATGGCTTCCAACTGTGGATGAATACCGCGTAAACCGCCGATCACATCGTTGGCCCAGTCGAAATACTCCCGTTTACGTTCGCGCGACCACCCCGCGGGCGGCGCCGTCAGAATATCGCGCAGATTACAGATCTTATCGGCCAACTTCACCAATTTGGCTGCTTCGGACAGCTCCGGCGCATGGTCGATCTGAAGTTGTTTACGCACCATTTTGTTCAGCGCTTTATCGTCCGTGACCTCCAAGACTACCGAGGCGACCTGTGGACCGAACACCGCTTCGAGTTCGGCTGCGGTGGTTTGTGTGTCCTCGATCGTGTCGTGCAGGACTGCCGCGCATAAAACGACGATCCGTTCGACGCCGCCCTCGTGACACAGCACATTGGCCAATTCAATCGGATGATTGATATAAGGCGAGGCCCCCGCATCCTTGCGCCGTTGATGTCGGTGCTTGTCGGCGGCAAAGGCCACGGCCTTGATGAATTCCGCCAAGGGCTTGTCTTGTGTTTTCATAATCACTCCTGATCGCGATTTCGCTTGTGTCGAGCCTAAGAATAGCGGACTCCCGAACCCTTTCGAATGACATTGGGTTGTCGGGCTCTAAAAACTACGCCGATGTTGTCGACAATCAAAATGTCGATAGGATGGCCTTCTACGCAGTCACCCATGTGATAACCATAATATAACGGTCATGAAGGCCTGGCCATCGCCACGGTAAATGAAAGTTCTTGGTGGTGGAGGGTGCGGTCACTCGCCCCCTCTTCGGAGCCGGCATTTTCTCCGCCGAGCTTCGTTTATCGAAAAAATTAGATAAAGAGTCCAAATCTACGAACTTTCACAGTAATTATCCGGAACGTGCTCTCTGAGGATCATGACCCATTCATTGTGTTAGCCGATTTCAATGGTTTCCATGTCGGTTTTGAACTGGGATTAAAGCGGTTTGGGCCGAAACTAATCATTCTTATGTTTCGAGCAGCAAATCTTGTAAACTGATGGAAAAACGAGCGAAGTTTGTCGGCAATCGCGTCAAGGATTTACAGAATTTTAGCGATTACGTTTTATCGGCTGAGGCAGAGAAATAACTGCTCTTTTTGGTGGATTATCCCGATATGGATGTAACTCAAATTATGATACAAGCTTTTGCCCCACTCTTGGACCTCGCGACCACGAAACCCACCGGTTCAATAACAGGTTGAAAAGATTGATCTTAAAAGACAGTTAATTCGAAAAAAGCCAAAATTTGCTTGAGGGATTAGTTTGGCTTATTGACGACGACAGGCTAATGAGTGACCCCTTTCGCTGCTTTATAATGGAGCTTTCCGCTAAGAAGACGTTCACAAAACTGTAAAGCTAAATCATATAAACAGAAAATATGTTGCTTCGACCTAATTAGCCCTGGCTTAGAACCGCATTCAAATCTTGCTTTGTGTCAGTGAATAGTAAGGTACTTTTGTTAAAGTGCTCGAGCTGGAATTGGAATAAGAACCAAGAAACTGGCATTCCTTGTATATCAAGCAGGTATTGGAAGACTTGCGGGTCGACAGAGATGGTTTATCCACTCAACAAGCCCAGGAACCTCTTAATACCAGTAGTCCGAATCGTTTTCCATCGCCAAAAACGCGGGGGCCTTTACTTCGTTTTCTGCTAGGAGAAAAGCATGAGTCAAAGAAATCGCTTGCAGTGGAGGGTTGCGCTCTTAAGTGGCGCTTTGTTTGTCGCTCTAGGCGTTTGGCTCTTTGGCGAGGTTTGGCGCTATGCCGGCGAATATGATAAGAATCCGTCTCATCGCAACTTGAAGAACCAATTGATGCGTCGAAAGTCAGACTCGATGCAAGATGTCCTCGATGCGATCGTTCGGGGCAGACTCAACCGTGTCAATGCCGCAGCCGTGGACATGGAAAGGTACGCCGCCACAATTGATGGCTATCTGTCCACAGACGTCTACGAGAAGCATGGCAAGTCCTTCAATGAAGCCATACACGACCTGAAACGAGCAACTGCACAAAGCGATGCAGAACTGACCAAGGAGGCAGCGCTTAGGCTCGAGCGATCCTGCTTGGAATGCCACATGCTGATCAACGCGCACAAGGGCCAACAGGTGCAGGGCAACGAATGAGTGAAGGCCAAAAATATAGGAAATTTAAAGGCATTTTCGAACCTATCCTGGCGAAAACGCCACTCCAAGCGCCTTCGTGGCAAGATTTTTTGATCGTTTCCTGGGCTTCTGAGGATGTAGAGTCCACTCTTGTGCTTGTGAACCAATAGGTTCAGACTCGATTGAAGAATTTCAATGCAATAAAATCAAGAACTAATGCCTTATAAAATGTAAAAACTCCTGACGTTGCCTATTTTCGAAATTGTAAACAATGACGGATTGGACGTCTGCTTTTGAGAAAAATTTCTAATTTTCATTGAATTTCCAACGGTCTATTTTGGCCGTGACCTGTCTGCCACTGGCTCCGTCAAGCTGTTGTTTTCTGAACAGGTTCGGAAAACGATTTTTAACACTCCATTACGTTTTAACTAATCCTAAATAGCGGCCAAGGCTTCTTTTTCGCTCACGACGGGAAGTCGCTCACGCGGTACTGGAATAGCAGAATTCCAATCGGTTTCATTAATTAATCGAAATTTAGTGATGGCTTGCTGAAATATCGGGGTCAGACCTTGTATTTGACATTTAGATCTTTTTGTTCTTGAACGAGAAGGGCATGTGGTCTTCGGGGTCTTGCATCGATCATTGATACTCATGCGTATAGATGCACATTGTTTAAGTTTGGTTAGCGATGACTAATCGCTACAATGCCTTTTTTCTATTGGCGAATAATTTGATGTGAGCTAAGCTCTAGCGTATGGCGCAATGAAACAGGCGGAAAAGGAAGCATGGATGTCACAAATGTAAGACTTAACTCCGTTTTGCAGACTGGAGAGCGCGATTCGAGTCTGTAATGCCTGACGAATAAAATGAGGTGGCAACGCCTGAGAATTACAAACCAAGCAAAGAAATCGCCCCTCACCCGACGAAACTAGTCGTCTATTACGACGGCGCCTGTCCGAAATGCATCCCCGACCGGCGCCAATATGAAAAACTGGAGTGACGTCATGGAAAAGACGTTTATTGGTTCGATATCACCGGCCAAGAAAGCCGCCTACACGAAGTGGGCATCGACCCACAAAAAGCCTTAATGGAGTAGCATGTCAGCGACGCGAAAGGCCGTGTCGTTTCGGAACTCGATGCCTACATGCTATTGATGAACAAAGTCCCGTTGTTGAAGCCTCCGGCTTGGTTGATCAGCTTGTCGCTGATTCGGCCATTTTTGGCCAATCCGTATCATCGGCAAATCAATCGCCGATTGCAAAAAAGGGGCCTGCTTTAGCTTCGATGGATCGATCACCCCCCTTCTAAACCGCCGCCGCAACAGTTTTTCCAAACCCACCGTCGTGTATACTATGAAACCGGCCGTGATGATCAATCCCCACTCCTGCCAACCGATCGGGGCGACGCCGAACAAGGCATGCATCGGCGGCCAGTACGTGAATACCAGTTGCAGCAGTGTCATCATGACCACGCCGATGCCGCTGCCGTAAGTCACTAGCGTCGACGAAAATGCCATATTGCTGCAATCGGCCAACACGGTTTCAACTGGCAGGCTAGCGAGACGCTTTTCGACCGGCATCGATTCTCCGGTAAACGCCGACTCGTCGATTTACAATTCGCGAATTTTAAGCAAACGTAAATCGGCGGGAACCTTGTCGCCGGATTGCAAAATGACGATGTCTCCCGGTACCAATTCAGAACCGGAAAGAGTCCGTCTAAGCCCGCCGCGCAGCACGGTACAATTGATGTCGAAAGCCTGAGCCAAGGCATTGATCGCTTTCAGCGCGTTGGTTTCTTGGATGAATCCGATTATCGCATTGACCAGCACGACGCCGAAAATCACGCTACTGTCGACCCATTCCTCCAAGAAGGCCGTCAAGGCTCCGGCGCAGAGCAGAATATAGATCAAGGGTTGATGAAACTGCGACAGAAACAGCCTCAGCGGACCTTTGCCGCGGCGCTTGGTCAGCTGATT
Organism: Methylotuvimicrobium sp.; assembly: GCF_050611805.1. Lineage (NCBI taxonomy): Bacteria > Pseudomonadati > Pseudomonadota > Gammaproteobacteria > Methylococcales > Methylococcaceae > Methylotuvimicrobium > Methylotuvimicrobium sp. The sequence continues at coordinate 27,050 of NZ_JBNGHF010000037.1, read as the reverse complement.
CGGCCCGTATTCAGCCTGACGCCATAGCGCCTAGTCTTCGCTCAAACCTTGGCCGGCGTCGGCGTGCAATGCTTGCAGGATTGTTGAGGTTTCGAGGCTGTGCCAAACCTGAATGGGAGCTTTCTTCATCTTGGGGTTTCGTATCAAATAACTTCCCGATTGATCATCGCTCCTTCGCTCTACGCTCGCCGTTATTTACAAGTTTCTTGTAAGCTGGGCTGAGCGCTCGCGAAGCCCGGCATTTACGACATTACTTGAGCTCGCAAGGCTTCCATCGACCTCGTCAACACAAATGGGGTTAGCCATGAGGTTGAGCTAAGATGGCCTCGATGCCGTTTATTGTCAGCTAAACGCGCCCGGCTCCGAAATCGCGATCTAGGGATCGCTCCCACAGAGAACGCCCCACACCTAAAGCTAGGTGAAGGGAAGCCACTGATGCTCGACAGCCATGGTTTTCATCGAAGCCCCCGATGTGCAATGTTTCTGGTTCCCACAGTCCTCCGTGGGAACCCATAAATACTGTGAAAGTCATGGCAGGAGGGACGTTTCGTGCGACCACGCTCAGCGTTTGCCGCCGAGCAGCGACCCCATGATGCCGCGCACGATCTGGCGGCCGAGCTGCGAGCCGATGGTTCTCGCGGTGCTCTTGATCAGCGCCTCGCCGACGCTTTGCCGATTCGAAGCGCCGGACCGTCTCGTTGTCGACGCCTTGAGATCGCGTGCTGCTTGCGCCTGAAATGCCTGCTGCTCGGCTTTGTGCTTCAACATTTCGTAGGCCGATTCGCGGTCGACCATTTGATCGTAACGTCCTTTGAACGGCGAGCGACCGATCAGTTCGCTACGTTGTTCATCGCTAAGCGTTCCGATTTTCGACTCGGGCGGCCGGATCAACGTACGCTCGACCGGGGTTGGGCTGCCGTCCTTGTTCAGCACCGAAACCAGTGCTTCGCCGGTCTTCAGCTCTTGCAACACAGTTTCGGTATCGAAGCCAGAATTGGCCCTGAACGTTTGCGCGACGTTTTTTAGCACCTTACGATCGGCCGGCGTGAATGCGCGTAGCGCATGCTGGATTTTCAGCCCCATCTGGCCAAGAATCGGCGCAGGAATATCCAAGGGACTTTGACTAATGAAATAGACGCCGACGCCCTTCGAACGGATCAGCCTGACGATTTGTTCGATCTTGTCGAGCAAGACTTTCGGCGCCTGATTGAACAGTAAATGCGCTTCGTCAAAAAATAGCACCAGCTTCGGTCTATCGCTATCGCCCACTTCGGGTAAGGTTTCGTAAAGTTCCGACAACATCCATAGCAGAAAGGTCGCATACAGCCGCGGTGATTTCGTCGTCAATTCGGTCGCATCGAGAATGCTGATCACGCCATTGCCAGAAAAATCGGTCCGGCAAAAATCATCAAGCTCGATCGCAGGCTCGGCAAAGAAATGTTCTGCGCCTTGTTCCTCGAGCACCAACAGACGCCGCTGTATCGCACCGATGCTTGCCGATGTGATGTTGCCGTATTGCCTGGACAGTGCCGCTGAATTTTCACCCATCCAATTCAACATCGCGCGCAAATCTTTAAGGTCCAGCAATAACAACCCTTCGTCGTCGGCGATTTTAAAGCCACTATAAATCACACCGGTTTGCGTGTCGTTCAATTCCAACAGATTGCTGAGCAACAAAGGACCAAGATCGGACATCGTCGTACGCACCGGATGCCCGTTTCGGCCGAACAAATCCCAAAAGACCGAGGGATTTCCCCGGAATTGGAAGTCGGCGATACCGATTCCCGTCACGCGTTCTGTAATTTTTTCGTGCGCTTGCCCTGGCGTCGCGATTCCCGACAAGTCTCCTTTGATATCGGCCAAAAATACCGGTACACCCAGTCTCGAAAAACCTTCCGCCAAAACTTGCAAAGTCACGGTCTTACCGGTCCCCGTCGCACCGGAAATGACGCCATGACGATTCGCCATCGCGGCATCCATCAATAGTTGGCCGTTGGCCGTTCCGCCGATCAATACTGTTTTCATTGTAGGCTCCTTAGCCGACTCAAGTTGCTGTCATGCTATCACACGAGTTGAACCAGCCATAAGCGGGCAATGACAGGAATGTCAAATGGCTCATTATCCAAGATAGCGCCGAATATCCACTTCATCGATCTGCTCGGGGCGCAGATAACGTTTCGCGTACTCCAAATAGGCGCCGCTTCGCAGGAAAAGCTCGAAAACATCACGGTCCACATGCTGCTCTTCCACCATTTTATGCAAGATATCGAGCGCGGCACTGATCGGCTTTGCATCTTTATACGGTCGGTCGGCAGCCGTCAATGCTTCGAAAATGTCGGCCAGCACCATGATACGCTCCGGAATCGAAAGGTCTTTGGCGGTTAGTCGGCGCGGATAGCCTCGCCCATCTAGCGTTTCATGATGCGTGGAAGCATAGCGCGGCACTTGGAGCAGATCATCGGGCAGAGGCAGTTTGTCGAGCATTTTGATCGTGCTGATCATGTGCTCGTTAATCTTAAAACGATCTTCTTCGGTCAAGGTACCCCGTGGGACGGTCAGATTATGCAATTCGCCTAAATTGTAAAGATGTTCCGGTATCGCCATTTTGATACCCAAGCGCTCATCATGAATGTTGTTTCGCAGGCGCTTGATGATATGCCAAGACTTGTCCGCCAAAAGTGGCTCCGTGGCCGGCAGCGGTGTTTGCGTCTCGGGATATCGCGCAAGCTCGGTCGGAGATAAACCTAATCGGTCATCGAAATGCCGCTGCCAAGTGATGCGTGCCAATTGATTCAGTCTATCGATATCGGCCTCGCTCATGCTTTCACCGCCTAAATTGCATTCGGCTACGAAGGCAAAGTCCTCCTGGAGTTGTTGCTGGCTCCGCTGTAATTCGAGGTGACACCGTTCCTCGTCATTCGGCGCGACCAAACATTGCTTCCAATAGTCGATTTCGGCATCGCACCACAACACTTCGAAGCGCATGCGGATTTCGTGAATGCGGTTATAAATCGTCTCCAGCTTGGTGCTTTTATCGATGATGTGCTCCGGTGTCGTAATTTTACCGCAGTCGTGCAGCCAGGCTCCGATACGGAATTCGCGCCAGGCATCTTCGTTACCGAAACCGAATGTATCGAATGGCGGCCGATGACTCTCTTCAGCTTTTTGCGCCAACAAGATAGCCAACTCCGGAACCCTCGCACAGTGCTTCGCCGTGTAGGCTGACTTGTCATCGATGGCTTGGGCGATCAACTGGATGAACGACTCCATCAACTCTTCCCGTTCTTTGGCATGCCGCTGTATCGAGTGAGCCATGGTCATCATCGAACCCGATAGCTCATCGATTTCGATAATATGGCTGTCCATCGGGTCGAGTTCGCCGTATCGACGCCGTTGAATCTTTTCGTTTTCCAGAGCGAGATGCTTGATCGGCCTAACAATCAACGAAGCCAGCCAAAAAGCAAGCGGCAACAATAATAATAAACAGCCACCGGTAATCAATATCACGGTATTGACCTGAGCAACGGCAGGAGCCAGCACGGTGGATGCCGGCGTGATCACGGCAAAAAAATCGGCCGCCCGATGGTTTTCGCCAATGGCCTGCACATAGACGAAGTGCAGCTCGCCATCGAACTCCATTTTATGCAGCCTGTTGAGTTCGGAAGATTTTGAAGCCAAGCTGATAAGCGCTTGGTATGGAACCATAACATCCCGATTAGTGCCCCTTTCCGCATCGATAAGCCAGCGCGACTTTAACCAACCTAGCTGTTGTTCGGTTAAATTATCCAGAGCCAAGTTAATCAGCTCGATAATTTCTTTCCGTTGCGGTCGCACTACAAAGTGCAAACTATTGGGAATTTTAGATTCTTCCCAGTCCAGCTCCTCATAGATGGCGACATCATCGAAGAAAAACTGCCGCGCCGTGTAATGCAGAATAGCGGCAGTATCGAGGCCGGCATCGACCTCACCTCGCCGCACCGCATCGAACAACCCTCGTACGCCATCGACTTCGATAATGTCGACGTCCGGAAACATTTGCTTGAAAGGAGCGATGATGGACCAACCGGCCGGTATTGCAACCCGTTTTCCCTGCAATTGCCGGATTGATGTAACCGGCGTTTGATCCTTGCGCATCAGAATACCATCCGGTGGCTCGGCAAAGGCCTTGCTCAATATACCTAAGGCGGCGTTTTGTTCGGTACCGACCACCGGCTGTAAAATATCGATCTGACCGGCACGATACATCGCGACCAGCTGAGGCCAGCTATAACCGTTGACATAGTCGAACTGCAAGCCGGTCATTTGCTCGATTATCGATAATAGGTCGATAGCATAGCCGAATGGTTCGCCGGCGATGACAAAATCGAACGGCGGCCAATCGAGCTCGTTCGATACCGTCAATATGGGATTTTTCTCTATCAACTGTCGTTGTTGGTCGCTAAGTACAAGGGGCTCGACTTTCGGCATCGCGGTCGGCGGCATTCGGTTTTCACTAGAGGCAATAATTTCGCCATTGTTCTGATAGAGATAAATGCGGCTATCTTTGCTCAACATTTGTTCATTGAGCTTATCGGACAAAGTAGACAACGCAACATCGATCGCCAGAACCGCATCCCGACCGGCGACCGGCATCGAATAAGTCTGGCCGGGCGCTTGAAGATGCTGGAATTGATAGGGCGCGGTTTTATGGACCCGGCCCAATTTGGCTTGAATATACCAAGGGCGCTTGTTGGCTAAATAGTCGCTCCGCTCTGTTCGGCTGGTTCGGAGATTAAATTGTTCGTCATAATAGTGAAATGCCCGAATCCGCTGATCGCCTTTACCCAAGACCGTGATAACGACCCACCTGTCCTGCGGCAATGCCTGTAATTGCATGCGTACGGCTTCGCTCGTATTCAGGTTGATCAGTTCGTAAAAATCGCCATCGCCAAACCCGATATAAGCGGCATAGAACAAAGGATTCTCATTGAGTACTTCAGCAAAGATGTCGCGGGTTCGCTCCGTCACTCGATCTTCGCTCAAAATATCGGGATTACCGGCCAGTATGCGCGTGGCATCAGCCGCGCGTCGATCCATGGCTGTCAAATATTCACTGGTACTCGCAGCGGATTGGCGATAGGTAATCAGAGTCGATTCGACCGCCAATGAACTCGTAAAATAAAATTGCAAACTAATGGCGACAATCACGGCCAGCGATGTCATCAATAAAAACAGGCTGACAACAGTGATTTTGATGGAAAACTTAAATTGCTTGTTTTTCTGCGATATTGTCATTGTTCCCTTCGTGAACCGTTGGTATTGCTTTCATCAAAAACGCCGTCATCACATATCGACAAAGGTATCAGCACGGAGTAAAACTGCCTAGGAACGCCAGTTCGTATCGGAAGAATCATGAAAAATATGCCGGTCGCCGAAATTCTTTTTTACATCTGCGTTATTGAATCGGATAACCCAACGGCAGCAAATACAACGGGCGTTGATCTTTGGGCAGTTTAAGGGCTTCCGCTACACGCTTATCGTTGAACGCACCAATCGGCACGCCGGCCAGCCCTTGAGCAGTTGCTTGCAGCAATAGATTCTGTGCTGCATGCCCGACTTCGATCGGGACATAAAGATTCGCGCGCTCTCGATATTTGATGGCGGTTCTTTCGAAAACTGCTGTAAAGACAAAAACGGCCGGCGCCGAACCGAATGCATCTTGGTCTAGCGAGGCTTTTTGCAGCTCAAGGCGACGATCGCTTTCAACGGTGCGTTTGAGTTCGTGATTCCGAGGGTCATAACGATAAATTCCGGCCGGCAGCACGACATAAGTTTCTAGCGGATACAACGCACCGGCCGAAGGCGCCGCACGCAGGCTGCCCTTTGTATCGGTAATACCTTGCGCCGCCCAAAGCAATTGCCCGATCTGCTCTATCGATAACGTTTTTGCCGCAAACGCCCGTATTGAGCGTCGTGCGGCGATGCTTTGTTCCAGCGACATCGATCCGGCAACTTTCGCTTGCGGCAGATGTATCGTTTCGTCAAAAGCCATCGCTTGAGAAAGAAGTACCATCGGGATCAATCCTATTGAGTTCACGGCTTACACCTCAGTAGTCGTATAGATCCAATTTAGTGTAGCATTTCGGCACGTTTTCAATGCGGATTTAAATCATGCAACCGGTACAAGACATATTGAACCGTATAAGATGGGACGAACATTGGAAGGGGGACGAATTCAAGATCGGTTATTACGATCGGATCGAAGACAGGCTGATCGTCGTCGCATTCAACGAAATCCGTTTTCCGAAGGGAGATCATTTTACCTTCGAAGTAATCGACCGGGACGGAGAATTGCATTCAGTGCCGTATCACCGAGTCAAGGCGATCTTCCGCAACGGCGACTTGATTTGGCATCGCGAACATTAGAATTCTATATCGGGTCAGCGATAGAATCACCCGATTTTTTTACGGGATATGTCGGGTTAAGGCTATTGCCTAACCCGACCTACGACTAACTCTCGTCGCATTTTTCGCCCGGCATTGCTTTATCCATGTCACAGTGATCGAAATCGCATTCGGCTTCGAGCCACATTGCGTTGATGATGCCGAACGCGCAGGCAAAGCTGACGCCCAATATCCAACTGAAATACCACATAGTTAATTCCTCGATTCGGTTTTTAAAGCGCGCACCGTCTATTTGTCACATCCGATGCGCGCCACATTTAAGGGAATGGTCAATAATGACTCCCCAGTACAATCTACTCGATAGGGGTTTATGATCGCCTACTCTGGCTTAAATCGCACATTACGGCCCCCCCCACGACAGAGGCGCCTTTCATCTTTCATCTTTCATCTTTCATCTTGCACCTTTAACCTTCATTCAATACCAACCATGCTTATCTTCGCTAATCATTTTCTCGGTCACCGGTCCCCACATCACTTTGTAAGCCCAGCGCGTGTACATCAGCACAATAGGCAGAAATACGATCGTAATCCAAAATGTGATTTTCAGCGTCAAATGGCTTGCGCTGGCGTCCCAAATGGTCAAACTGCTTCCGGGGTCCGTGCTGGATATCAACAAAAAAGGAAACATGCCGAATCCGACTGTGAATAAAACACCAATCAAGCCTAAACAACTGGAGATAAAGGCCGCTCTGCAGGTATGTTCACGGGCAAGAAGATAAGCGGTCCACAAACCGGCATAGGCCATGATAGGTGCGAACAGCATCCACGGATGCAGGAAAAAATGCGCAAGCCAGCCGCCGCTTTGTTTTTCAACCGTTTTTGCCAACGGATTGGATGCGGCATTGAATAAGGCGTCATTTGGCAAGCGATAGACCTCCATGCTCAACAATACCCAAATCGCGAGCAAGGTCAACGCGCCTAAAATAATGACGCCGAACTTCGATATAAAGGCCCGGGCGCGGAAATAAAGCTCACCCTCGGTACGCCATTGCAGATAAATTGCGCCATGCAGCATCAACAACAATACCGCCAGCACGCCGCACAATAAAGAGAACGGATTGAGCAAGTCGAAAAAACTGCCATCGTAAAAAGAGCGCAGTTCATGATTCAAATGAAACGGCACACCGCGTATCAGATTGCCGACCAACACACCGAGCAATAGGGTCGGTACCGCGCTGCCGGTAAACAACACCCAATCCCAGGTCGAACGCCATTTGGGCGATTCCAGCTTGCCGCGATAATCGAATGCCGGCGGCCTCAGAAACAGCGTGAACAACACCAAAATCATTGCCAGATAAAGCCCCGAAAACAGCGTCGCGTAGACCAGCGGCCACACTGCAAACATCGCACCACCCAACGTGACCAGCCACACCTGATTACCTTCCCAGGTCGGCCCGATCGTGTTCAGCATCACGCGGCGCTGCATGTCGTCGCGCCCGAAAAACGGTAATAAAATGCCGACACCTAGATCAAACCCACCGCTTAAAATAAAACCGCAAATCAGCACCCCCATGAACAGCCACCAAATGACTCTTAACGTTTCATAATCGAACATAACTATCTCCTCAGTGCGCGGTTGCCGGCGTTTCGGCCGATTCGAAATGATATTTACCGGTATGCAGGCTGCTGGGTCCTAAGCGAATGAATTTAAACATCAAAAACAACTCGACGACCAGCAATGCGGTATAGAACACCGCGAATCCTATCAGGCTTAAATATACGTCGCTTGGGCTGATTTCGGAAGCGCTCAGGAAGGTCGGCAACACGCCGCTGATCGTCCACGGTTGCCGGCCGTTTTCGGCGACGAACCAACCCATTTCCGAAGCGATCCACGGCAGCGGGATACTCCAGGTCGCCATGCGCAACAACCAAATCTGCTGTCCGGCGCGTCTCGTCGCGCAGTAATAAAACGATGCAGCAAAGATAAACAGCATCAAAAAGCCGCTTGCAACCATTACGCGGAATGCCCAAAACAACGGAGCGACTCTCGGCAAACTGTCTTTCGCGGCCTGCTGAATCATCGCCTCGTCGGCCTGACTGACATCGTCGATATAACGTTTCAGCAATAAGGCATGACCGAGATTGTTTTTATGCTCTTCGAACAATGCGCGCGTTTCCGGGGTTTGATCGCCGCCACGCATTTTTTCCAATTCGCGGTAGGCGATCATGCCGTTGCGAATCTTGTCGATGTTTTCGGTGCGCAACTCAGTCAAGCCTTTGACTTCTTCATCGACCGAACGCGTGGCAATCAAGCCGAGCACATAAGGAATTTTGACGGCGAAGTGTGTTTCTTCAGCTTCTTGATCCGGAAAACCAATCACGGTAAAGCCCGCGGGCGCTTCGTGCGTTTCCCATTCCGCCTCGACTGCAGCCAATTTGACCTTTTGCGTCTCGCCGGCGCTGTAGCCGCTTTCATCGCCGAGCACGATCACCGACAGAACCGATGCCAGGCCGAATGACGTCGCAACCGCGAAAGAACGGCGTGCAAAACCTAAATCGCGCCGCTTACGCATATACCAAGCGCTGATACCCAGCACAAACATAGAGCCGGTCACGTAACCGGCCGCGACGGTATGCACGAATTTGACCTGTGCGACTGGGTTGAAGAACACGTCGGAGAAACTGGTCAATTCCATGCGTAAGGTTTCGTAATTGAATTCGGCGCCGACCGGGTATTGCATCCAGCCGTTCGCAATCAAGATCCACAGCGCCGACAAGTTGGTACCGAACGCCATCAGCCAAGTCACGGTCAAATGCTGAACTTTGGTCAGGCGGTTCCAGCCGAAGAAGAACAGGCCGACCAACGTCGATTCGAGGAAAAACGCCATCAGGCCCTCACTCGCGAGGATCGCGCCGAAGATGTCGCCGACATAGTGCGAGTAATAGGCCCAGTTGGTGCCGAACTGGAATTCTAGCGTCAGTCCGGTCGTCACGCCCATCGCGAAATTGATGCCGAACAACTTGCCCCAGAATTTGGCCATGTCCTTATAAACTTCCTTATGCGTCATCACATAGACTGATTCCATGATCGCGATGATGAAACTCAAGCCCAACGTGAGCGGCACGAATAAAAAATGATACATGGCCGTCAACCCGAACTGCAGACGCGACAGATTGACAACCTCTTCACCGGTAAACATGGCTTATTTCTCCCCTTCGGAACTAGAAAAATCGGACGATGGCCGCTCGCCGTAAAGACGAGCCGCCAAATCGGAGCGGTCTTGCGGGCGGGGTTCGGTACGGAAAAATGCGAACCACAAGCCCCACAGCAACAAAAACTTGACGGCAAGCACGCTTGCCAATTGACGTGTCAACGAGATTTTCATGCTCACCTCCTAAGTACCGACTTTCGACCAGGGCCACCTGCGTCCCTTGATCAAAGCCCGCCAATACAACTGTGGCAGCACGAAGCGTTTCAACAAATACAGCAGTAGGCTTTCCTTGCTTTGATCGAACGGAAAAGTTTCTTGAGGCTGTAATTCATAATCGAACTCGGCCAGTATCGCTTTACCGTAGCCGGTTACTAACGGGCAGGCGGTGTAGCCGTCATAAGTCGCCGTCGGCGCTTGTCCTCTGACGGCGGCCAGCAAGTTCGCGGCCAGCACCGGCGATTGCGAGCGAATCGCCGCGGCGGTTTTCGAAGTCGGCAGACCCGCGCAATCGCCGATCGCGAATACATTATCGAAACGCTTGTGCCGCAACGTGGCCTTATCGACGTCGACCCAGCCCTCGGCGTTCGAGAGCTCGCTGTTCTTAATTACATCGGGAGCGCTCATCGGCGGCACGACATGCAACAAATCGTAATCGACCCGTTTTTCCTCTCCGCTTTCGCTATTTTCGAACAGCGCCTGGCAATTGTCGGCATCGATCGATTTCAGACGCCAATTAAAATGCGCTTCGATGCCTCGCGGTTCGACGCATTGCCGCATCAATGCATCGGCGTATTTCTTGACGCTGAAGATCGTCGGCGTCGCGCAAAAATAGCTGACTTGGGTTGTGTCTCGAACATCGGCCTTACGGAAATATTCCTCGGCCAGATACAGTATTTTTTGCGGCGCGCCGGCACATTTGATCGGCGGCGGCGGAAACGTGAAAACAGCATGGCCGCCCTTGAAATTACGGATCAATTCCCAAGTCTGCTCGGAGCCTGAAAAATCGTAGATACTGCAGACGCCCTGTTGCCCCAAGCGCTCGGGCAACCCCGGGATTTTATGCCAATCGATCTGAAGTCCTAGCGCGACGACCAGGAAATCATAAGAGAGCGTCTGCCCGTCTTCGGTTTGTAATTGATTAAGTTCCGGTTGAACTCCCGTCACCGAGGTCTTCAGCCATTTGACCCCGCCAGGAATCATATCCGCCATCGGCCGAATCGATAATTCGTGATCGACGATGCCGGCTCCTGCTAAGGTCCAGAAAGGTTGATAAACGTGCCGCAAAGACGGTTCGATCAATGCGACCTCGAGGCCATGCGCCGCCAGCCGCGCCGCGATCGACAATCCGCCGGGGCCGCCGCCGGCGACGACAATACGGTGATGTTGCGTTGTTGTGCTCATAAGCCCTCATCTGCTGTAAAAATCGCAAGATGTCCGCGTCTTTCCCGACAAGACATGACTGCAGCGAGCAAAATATCGCAAGCCTTTGATAAGCATGCATGATTAGCCGAAGGACCGTTCATCATCCCGATTTCTCGGTCCTGTTTGATTCGGATTATAGGTCCGTATATTAGAGATGTCTAATATATTTTGAATCCTTCTCAACCTTTCCCAAAAAAACACTTCACTTTAACATCGTGACAAGCGTGTAAATTTATTCGGGCAACTTAATTTGAATACTATCTTGACGCAATGTCCATAACTTTGCGACATTGTTCACAAAATAATCCTCAGCCGGGAGGCTTCTCGTGACCGATAAAACTCAGATTCCGCATTGGGAACACTTCGAACACAAGGCGGATATCGGCATTCGAGGTATTGCGCCAACGCTCGCCCAAGCTTTCGAGCAAGCCGCGCTGGCGATGACATCGGTCATCTGCGATCCCGACTTAATTCTAGAACATCAATCGGTCGAAGTGTCCTGTCAAGCGGACGATATCGAGTTTTTATTTTTGGATTGGATCAATGAATTGATTTATCTGATGGCTGTCAAAGGCTTATTGTTCAAGCGTTTTCAGGTCGTGATCAATGGCAAAACTCTAATCGCAAAGGCTTCCGGCGAACCAACCGATCCCGCAAAACACCAACCCGCCGTCGAAATCAAGGGCGCGACCTTGACCGAACTTGCCGTACGCAAAACCAAAGATGGGCTTTGGCTGGCCCAATGCGTGGTGGATGTATGAATTCGACAATACGCCACCACATTCTGCATAAAGGGTAAAACCGATGGACATCAAACAATTCATTCAACGCGATGAAAGCTGCTGGGAGATTCCTGCGAAGGGCCCGATGCGGGTACCGGCAATTATTTATGCCGACCCCGGATTGCTGGAAGCAATGGATCAAAAGGTCTATGAACAGATCACCAATGTCGCGACGCTGCCCGGTATCGTCGAAGCGGCCTATGCGATGCCCGACGCGCATTGGGGTTACGGCTTTCCGATAGGTGGCGTCGCGGCGTTCGACGCGGACGAAGGCGGCGTGATTTCGGCCGGCGGAGTCGGTTTCGATATTTCCTGCGGCGTTCGCACGCTGCATACCGGTCTGACCGTGAACGACTTGCAAAACGTCAACAAAGAACTGGCCGACGAACTCTACCGCAGCGTACCAGCCGGAGTCGGCAGCCGTGGTCGGATTCATTTGAACCACGACGAAATGCGCGCGATGCTGACCGGCGGCGCGCAATGGGCCGTCGATCAGGGCTTCGGCGAAGCACGCGATCTCGAATTCACTGAAGAACAAGGTCGCGTCGACGCCGCCGAACCGAGCGATGTGTCGCCGCGTGCCCGCGAACGGCAAAAAGACGAAATGGGCACGCTCGGCTCCGGCAACCATTATCTCGAAGTGCAGCGCGTCGTCGAAATTTTCGATCAAGAGGTCGCCGAAGCCTACCGGCTCAAGATCGATGCGATCGTGATCAGCATACATTGCGGCTCGCGGGGTCTAGGCCATCAGATCGGCACCGAGTTTTTGAAGGACATGGCGCTTGCGGCGTCTCAATACCATATCAACCTTCCCGACCGAGAATTGGCCTGCGCGCCGCTGAATTCGCCGCTGGGCAAGCGCTATCTCGGCGCGATGCGCGCCGGCATCAATTGCGCACTAGCAAACCGCCAAATCATCACGCATTTGACGCGCCAAGCGATGAACAAAATTTTTCCGGGCATTTCAATCAACCTGCTCTACGACGTCTCGCATAATACCTGCAAACAAGAACGCCATATCGTTGCCGGTTCGGCACGGACAGTCTTCGTCCATCGCAAAGGTGCGACGCGAGCCTTCGGCCCCGGCCATGCCGACTTGCCTACCGAATACCAAACTGTTGGCCAACCGGTCTTGATAGGCGGCTCGATGGGCACAAGTTCCTATATTTTGTGCGGCACGAAACAGGCCGAGCAACGCTCGTTCAGTTCGGCCTGTCACGGTGCGGGACGCGCGATGAGCCGCCGACAAGCCACGAAACAGTGGCAGGGTCGAACGTTGGTCGATCAATTGGCCGAACAAGGCATCATCATTCGAAGCCCCTCCCTACGCGGAGTTGCCGAAGAAGCGCCGGCCGCTTACAAAGACGTCAGTGCGGTCGTCGATGCCGCCGACAAAGCCGGTCTTGCCAATAAAGTCGCGCGTTTGGAACCGGTCATTTGCATCAAGGGCTAACGTGACCGAGCTTTATATCGGCACCAGCGGTTGGAGTTACCGGCATTGGCGCGACTGTTTCTATCAAAAGACAACACAAAAAGCTTGGCTCAGGTTTTATGCCGAACGATTAAATGCCGTCGAAATCAACGGCACCTTTTATCGGCTGCAAAAAGCGTCGACATTCGAAAAATGGCATGCCGAAACACCGGATTCGTTCAGGTTCGCATTGAAAGCAAACCGTTATCTGACGCATAATAAAAAACTCAAAGATCCCAAGGATTCTGTCTTGATCGAGAAACAGCATGCCTTGCCGCTGGCCGAAAAACTGTCGGCCATACTTTGGCAATTGCCTCAGTCGTTAAAAAAGGACCTCGACCGATTGAAAGGTTTCATCGAGGCATTGAAACAATGGCCGGAAGTCGATCATGTCATCGAATTCAGACACGAATCCTGGTTCGACGACGAGACCGCTGAGATTTTATCCGCTTCCGGCGTCGCTTCTTGCCTCTCCGATTCGGCTTCCTGGCCGCTATGGAAACATGCGGCCGGCAATCACGTTTACATCCGTTTACACGGCCACCCCGAAACCTATGTCTCCAGCTATAGTCATGGCGAATTGGCGCAATGGGCGAAAACGATTGCCGAACACTTACAACAAGGCCGAACCGTGCACGTTTATTTCAACAATGATGCCAAGTGCGCCGCACCATTCAATGCGTTGACTCTGCAAGCTCTATTGCAGCATCGGCCCTGGATTTATACCTTTCGCACTTAAAATTTCGGCGATGCTTAAGGAGGCACCGGGGTGATCGACAAAGGCTTTGCCAGCACGGATGCTGGCATAGAGCCTACATGGACGTATTCACCCAGCACCTAAATTCCATAGCCCATTGGCTATGGTTAATTGTCTTAGATAATTTAGGTGCTGGGTTCACGGCGTCCTTTGACGGTCACCCCGGCGCCGAATTTTGATCTACGGGGTATAACTCAATTCAATAACTCCGCGCTCTATTTTTTCAACCGAAAACCGTACGCTCGGTTATCATATTCCGCCATAGTTGTTGATGTTGGTTTTGCATGAAAACGAGGTTTTTTATTTTTTTTGTGTTGCTGTGGTTGGGACTTAACAGTATTTCGCTATTGCTTCAAGTCTATAATGCTCAAGATACCGCCAAAAAAATCGCTTTCTCGCAAGGCAGGCTGTTTTTTCAACACATCGTCACGATGCGGCATTGGAATGCGCAACATGGTGGCGTCTACGTAACGGTTACCGAAGAAACCCCATCCAATCCTTACCTGGATATTCCCGAACGCGATATCGTTACTCTCGACGGGCGTCAGCTAACGCTGATCAACCCAGCTTATATGACGCGTCAATTGGCTGAACTGGAACACGATAAATCCGGCATTCAATTCCATATAACCAGCCTTCATCCGAAACGCCCGGACAATAAGGCGGACGACTGGGAAACGAATGCGCTATTGGCATTTGAAGAAGGCGAATCCGTTGTTATGGATATCGCAACCTTGCATGACGAGCCGTTTTACCGCTACATGGAACCGCTGAAAATTACCGATTCTTGTTTGCGCTGTCATCGAAATTATCAAATCGGCGACATCCGGGGCGGCATCAGCGTTAGCATTCCCAAGGCCAAGATTATCCCTTATGTCGAAAACCAATTAAGCCATATCTATCTGCTACATGCCGTAATCGCTTCACTCGGCGTTATGCTGTTGATCGTTTTTCACTACACCGAGCGACTCACCCAAAAACAACTTAGTCGAGCAAAGTCCAAATTACACCTGGCTTATATCGATTCGTTGACCGGTTTGCCGAACCGGCGTTATTACGACCAGTATGTGCAAAAAGAATGGCAACGTGCATTGCGTCATCAATATCCCTTATCGATAATCATGCTCGATATCGATTATTTCAAGAATTATAACGATGCCGAAGGGCATCCTGCAGGCGACCAATGCCTGCTCGAATTAGCCAAAGTCCTTAAACTGTTTTCCAAGCGCTCGGACGATTTCGTTTGCCGTTACGGCGGTGAAGAGTTTTGTGTGGTTACGGTTTGTAATGCAGAGCAAAGCCTATCGTTGGCCGAGAAGCTGAGAGTCGCCGTCGAAAAAAGACGATTAAGACACCCGAATTCGCCCGTGTCTCATTATGTGACATTGAGCCTGGGAGTTGCCACGGTCATTCCAAAAGATACGCTAAGCTCAGCCAGTTTGCTCGGTTTTGCCGACAAGGCGTTATATCTAGCTAAACAAAACGGCAGGAACCGCGTTGAGCAATTCGATCAGAAACAGATCGACGATGCAGAAAAGGCAACGATTGCCGGAATCTAGGCTATTGCTGAAAAAAATAATTGACCGTCCATGGCGCAGGATACTTGTATCTCGAAAGGTATAAACCAAAATTCGGCAGTTTTGGCCGGCGCAACTGGCTGATTAAGCCAAATTTTTTAATAGTAATACTGCTTCGGCGCTCTACCCTTTTTCTCAATGACTTTCGGTTCCGTATATTTTCCTCCCTCCTTGATAACCGTTTCGACTAGACACTGAAAGCGCCAGTCGTCGCCGAAATCGTAATGAAAAACAAAGGTCATACCTTCGTGTATCGGCATTTCTCCTAGTGTCATATCATCGGCCCAATAATCGCCGTCATCGGCAAAAGAATGTGCGACTCTCTCTATTAACCCTATACTGTTCTTGTAAATAAATTCATACAAGTGATCCTCATCGAAATTGAACGCATCCAGAATGCTTGAAGCCAAGTCGTCGAGAAACGTATCGTGAGGAACAGCCAGTTTTCGCACCGCGTCACGCACCTTGACTGCGATCACCGAATAGCCTTCCGTCAAGACCTCTCGTTCTTTTATCAATAAACGGTTTTGCCAATCCGGAATGAGTGGGTTCAAATCCTTGGCACAAAAATCGTACAATTCATCCGATAAATAATTTCCAGTTTCATTCATGAAGCGAGAGACAGCATCGCCAAGATAAGTGAGCATTACTTTGCCAAACGAAGAGAAAACAACTTGCATGTCTGCCGTATCGACACTCTTATTCGATTTTTTCGGCACGGCCTCAATAAAACCGAACAAAGCCAACAGTGCGATATTATGGGGTCCATAATAACGACATTCAGTCACAATCGAGGAGTTACCTCCTTGACTAGCTGTCCGATAAATATAAACGGCATTCAAAAAACTCGAACCATAGATTCCTGATCGTTCGCCGAGTACTTCTTCCTCACCGCGTGAAACCCAAAAAAACAACAATGAAAAATAGCGTTCCTTGGTATTAAGACTCCGCCAAGAAGTCAATATGTCCTGATCGAGCACGATTAGGGTTTTACTCTTTTGTGCGACCAAGCGCCCCAAACCGGACGTGCGCAACAATAAATACAATCCATGGATGACGGGAAACGTCTTTTGTTGAGGCCGCTTCAATTCGGTTTCGACAGGCCGCGTCATCCGTTCATTGAGTTCAAACAAGTATTTCATGCCGATATGGTGAGTCGTCTTGGTCGCATCGATACCGTCGTCACCAATGAAATCCAACAGCGCCTGAAAATCCTTCAACAGGCTTCCAGGCTGAGTATCGCTGAAAGTCTGATTTTTTATGATCTCGGCATTTTCGGGCGATAAATGTTGATTTTTGTTGCTCATATCTATGCTCTGTTAATCCTGCCTTCGGCAGAGTGATTATGGGTACTATCATTGACGAGCTTGGTTGCTTGAACCGGTGCTCTGCCACGTTTCGTAAAAGGTTTTTCGCTAATCATGACGAGAAAAGCCGTCGGTCGGGCTTGAAATCGAGCAGGCGCGCGTGCTGCTTAACGACATCGGCAAAGGCACGATGTTTCGTGTTGACGATGAAGCTCCATTCCCGAGGTACAATGACGCTCGGCACCGCTAAGGCCAGCCCGGCGCCTTCAGTCAAACAGGCATCGCCGATCGCGGCGGTTTCAGGCGGCGCTGGCTCGTCGCGCCAACAGGCCGGCAATTTTTCGGCGTCGAGATAGACGACATCTTGTTTCGGTAAGTGCAGTTCGAACAAT
Organism: Methylotuvimicrobium sp.; assembly: GCF_050611805.1. Classification (NCBI taxonomy): domain Bacteria; kingdom Pseudomonadati; phylum Pseudomonadota; class Gammaproteobacteria; order Methylococcales; family Methylococcaceae; genus Methylotuvimicrobium; species Methylotuvimicrobium sp. The sequence continues at coordinate 9,746 of NZ_JBNGHF010000037.1, read as the reverse complement.
GCGTAATGCGTCAAAAATTGCTGTTTGTCGAGATGGACCAGTATTTCCAATATCGCGAGCGATTCGGAGCCTGCCAGATAGACGCAGGACTTGCCGCGATTGTTCCAGCGTCCGCCGTAACGTTTACTCCCTTTATACTCAAAAATTAGCTAACTTTATGAAGGTATGGGGTGGCTAGCGAGGATGTCGGCAGCAGGGAGCTGCCGTCAAGCCCCATGGATGGGTTTACGGCGGTCCTCGATAGAAACATCCCATACCTTTTATTCTTAGACGGTTTTTCGATCAAAAGGGAGTAGCACCTTCGCCTTCGAAAGCGCTGTCGATCCATTTTTGTTTGACGATTCGATAGGCTTTGATGCCCCTCAAACGACTACTCTATGTTCTAGCCGGCCGATCAAATCCATAACCGCCTCAGTCTCGGCGGTCGTAGCCAACATGTCGACCGGTCTGCGCCCGCCCAACCCGAGCGCGGGTTTATGTAGCCACTCGCGCGCAGCATCCTGATCGCCTTCGAACAATTCGGCCGCCGCGCCCAAGAGCTCTACGAGACGATAAAGCCGATCGCTCTCCTGTTGATTGAAACGACCGGCTTTGGCGCGCCGCTGTAATGTCGACGGCGCTATCGAAGCACATTTGGCTAAGTCTTTTTTCTCCAGTCCGGTAAGCTCCGCGAGTTTTCCATAAACGCTGAACGACAACCCCTTGTGCAAGGCATCATGAAGTTTCGCGCCGCGCGACGGCATCCCGATCAAATGCCATACATCGCGCCGCTCACTGAATTCAGACTCGTAAATCTTCAAGGCTTCCGACATCTCGGCTTCTCCTTCTCATTTTTTGTAATCACGATCGCTTATTGGTTATCACAGACCTGATCATTGCTTTACGCTAATTGATTTCGTGCCAGGAATAAGTGATTGCTTGCATCGTTTACTCAATAAACTTAATGACTCTAATTTACCGATTGTTAGTGAATAGTTTTTTCTTTTCAGATTCAAACTCTTCCTTTGAAATTAAACCTTTTTCTAATAAATTCCCTAAACGCTCTAATTGCTCATAAGCATCCGCAACATTTTTACTTTTGCTTTTGCTAGCTTCTTCACATACAAATATAAGCTCGACTCTAGGAAAGTTTCCGAGTATGTGAGGAGGAACGGAAGTTGTTTCTTGAACTGTCCTTGCGCCCAAACCACGTTGCTCACAAAAACGATTAGCACGGTCTTCGGTATCTTCGCGCACCTGATTTAAACTTGTAAATCCAGTATCAGCATGATGAAAAATTCGATATTCAGTTAATTTTTGAGTGTTTTCAGACACAAATGTTTTTTTCCCTTTGAAAACAGCTTCCTCAAAATTTGATTTAGAACGCTTTACTTCCATTATAGGGGTAGCTGTACCACAACCATTGAGAAACAATAAACTTCCTAAAACTAAAAAATTACTAGATTTTGTAATTTTCATGTATTCCTCAGTTTTGAATAAAAATTATCATGAGGTATGTCGAGCTTTCAGGCTATATAGCGCATTTTGTCCACGAAAATCACGAAAACATTCAATTACTATACCTTGCAAACTATTGATTAATTTCGTGATTTTCGCGGCCTAACTTCCGAATTTAGAGTCAGGATATCCTCAACCACGATACGCGAGGTAATATCATTGACTCGTGTCGGTTCGAACCGGCCCGGTTCCGGCGAAAACATATTCGCCGTACCGCAAGCCACGCCTAGTTTCAACGCGGCCTCCGCATCCAACCCCCGCCACGCCGCGACCGCCAAACCGGCCACCAGCGCATCGCCGCAGCCGACGCGACTGACGATTTGTTCCGGTGCTGTATTAAAATAAGCCGATATCGTCATGTTCTCGTAGGCGGCAATGCAGCCGTGCTCGCCTCGCGAGACATAAACCCGTTGAATGCCTTGACCGACCAGTTCCCTCGCAGCCTCGGCGATACTGCGTTCGTCCGGCAAGGGCTTGCCGAGCAAGGCTTCAAGCTCTTGTTGATTCGGTTTGATCACATCAGGCTTGGCTTCGATGCCGCGACTCAAGCCGGGGCCGCTGGCATCCAAAAAGGTCGTCACCCCACGTTCGCGGCAGACTTCGATGAGATGTCGATAGAAATCGTCCGGCGCGCCAGGCGGCAACCTGCCGGAAATAATCACGATAGCGCCGGGCACGGCATGAGACTCGACGTTTTCGCACAAGCGGCGGCAATCGTCATGCGTCACGCGAAACCCTGCGGTTCGAATATGGGTTTCCCGGCCGCTCGCCGAATCATGCAAGGTAATGTTGGTGCGCGTCTTGCCGGAAACCTTGGTCAAATCGGTGTTAAACCGTTCGGTTTGCAAGGCATGAAATGCATCGATCGAGCGCGCTCCCGCAAAGCCCAAACACAAAACGGCATGCCCCAGAGACTCGATGGCCTTTGCGACATTGATGCCTTTGCCGCTGGCGAATTCCTCGGCACGTTCGGCCGACAGCGTTTCGCCCGGCACAAAACTTTCGACCTCGAGCAATAAATCGATCGCCGTATTGACGGTCACGGTAATGATTTTCGCCATATCCGGCTACTCAAACCCGCTTGAAAATCAATGAAGTATTGATGCCGCCGAAGGCGAAGTTATTACTCATCAAATAGTCGCATTCGAGCCTACGCACAGACCCTTGAATATAATCGAGTTCCGCACATCTGGGATCAGCAGCATCCAGATTCGCGGTCGGATGAAACCAGCCTTCGTTCATCATTCGAACCGCTACCCAGGCTTCGATCGAGCCGCAAGCGCCGAGCGTGTGGCCGGTATAACTTTTCATCGAGCTGATAGGAATCTTGTTGCCCAATACGGCCGCCGTGGCATGACTTTCGGCGATATCGCCCAACTCGGTCGCGGTGCCGTGCGCGCTGACATAACCGATTACCGCAGGATCCAGACCCGAATCTTGCAGTGCCAATTGCATCGCGACCTGCATGCTGGCGCTGTCCGGTTGCGTGACATGCAGACCATCGCAATTGGTGCCGAAACCGACGATCTCGGCATGGATCGTTGCCCCCCGGCTCAAGGCATGCTCGCGCTCTTCCAGAATGAAGGTGCCGCCGCCTTCGCCGATGACCAGCCCGTCGCGGTCACGGTCGAACGGGCGCGGCGATTTATCCGGTTCGTCGTTGCGCAGACTAGTCGCGAACAAGGTATCGAATACCGCCGCTTGCGAGGCGGATAATTCATCGCTGCCGCCGGCGATCATCACGGTCTGCTGGCCATGTTTGATCGCTTCGTAGGCATAACCGATGCCCTGGCTGCTCGATGTACAGGCGCTCGAGGTCGGAATGATGCGGCCGTTGACGCCGAAATGCAGGCTGATATTGACCGGACAGGTGTGTCCCATCATGCGGATATAGGATGTCGCGTTCAAGCCGCCCTTGTCGAAATTCAGCAACATCTTGGTAAAGTCGATCAAGCCGTCGAAACTACCGGACGAACTGCCGTAAGAAACGCCGGTGCGACCGCTTTTCAAAACCGGGTCATCCAATAATCCGGCATCCTGCAAAGCCAGTTCGGTGGCATAGGTCGCCAGCATCGCGACCCGGCCCATGCCCCGCACTTGTTTGCGCGAATAATGCGCGGGCCGCGCGAAATCGACCGGGCCGCCGAGCCGGGTGTTCAAGCCGTTGTATTTATCCCAGTCGTCCATCCGTCGAATGCCGGTCTTTTGCGCTTTCAGATTATCGGCGACCGTCGTCCAATCGTTGCCGATCGGCGTGATCGCGGCCATGCCCGTTACCACGACGCGTTTCATCAGCATAGCCCTCCGTTAACCGAAATCACCTGCCGAGTGATATACGCGGCTTCCTCGGACAATAAAAAACCGACCATGGCCGCGACTTCATCGGCCGAGCCGACCCGGCGCATCGGGATCATTTTTTTGATTTCCTCGAGCGGCAGCTCGTCGAGCATTTCGGTATCGATCAAGCCCGGCGCGACGCAATTAACCGTGATATTGCGTTTGGCAAGTTCCAATGCCAACGCCTTGGTCGCGCCGATGATGCCGGCCTTCGCGGCACTGTAATTGACCTGACCGCGATTGCCGATCAGCCCCGAAACGGACGATAATGTCACGATGCGGCCTGGCTTGCGCCGCCGGATCATCGGCATGATCAGCGGGTTCAAGACATTATAAAAACCGTCCAGATTGGTATGTATGACGCTGTCCCATTCCTCGCCGGTCAAGGCCGGAAAAGCGTTGTCAGCGTTCACGCCGGCATTGCAGACCACGCCGTAATAAGCGCCGTGTTCGTCGATATCTTGCTCGATCGCCGCACTGCATTGCTTGCGGTCCGCCAGATCGAATTGCAAAATACGCGCCGTGCGGCCGATTCCCTCGATTTCCTGCGCGACTTGCTCGGCCTCGCTTCGGCGGCTGCGGCAATGCACGACCACATCGTAACCCTTGCGCGCCAGATACAAAGCGATTGCCTTGCCGATGCCCCGGCTGGAGCCCGTCACTAAAACTGTTTCATTCATGCTGTTTCTTTAGTAAGTGTCCAAAATTTCTTTCCCGATTTGGCTAGTATCAGGTAACGCTGGAAGAAGTGTTCGCGGCATGGACGCCGCGCCCAAGCCTATAGGGATATATTCACGGCGTCTTCTGGAAGCGTTACCTGATACTGGTCGATAAAACCGGGTAATTATTTTGAAACAATTACTTAGTTTGTGATGACCCGATTGATTGCCGTATCGGGTTGATAAACACTCAGTTTAGCCGAAATTTCCACGCCGTCGCCGTCCACGCGGCAATCGAAAACGCCCAAGCCTTGATCCTGTATGAGGCGCTTGACCGTCACGGTCAGCACTGCCCCGGCAGCAAGCCGGCTCACATTGCAATGATAACGCCGCGTACCTAATAAAAAGCCGGGATTGAGCGGTTTTCCGGCCAAACGGCACATCAAGCCGCCATGCGCTGCCACCGTTTGCGCCATGTATTCGATACCCAACCAAGCCGGAACGCCAGTATCATTGCCGAACAGACCGTCGCCGCGCACGGTTACTTGCGCGGTCATCGACTCGTCATCGTAGGTTAGCACACAATCCAACAACATCATCTTGCCGGCATGCGGCAATAATTGTTCTATCGAATACGCGATCATACGCGCGACGCGACGATCGAAATGTTATTACCGCCGAAGGCGAAGGAATTGCTCTGGCAATGTTCGATGCGCTTGCCCAGCCGTTGACCGGTCTTGACCAGATTCAATGCTGGCAAGGCCTCATCGAATTCGTCGTCATTGCTATTCGGCGGCAACGAACCCCCTTCATCATCGCTATTCAGCAGCAGCCAACACAGACCCAGCTCGAGTGCGCCGGCCGCGCCCAAGGCGTGTCCAGTCATGCCTTTGGTCGAGCTAGCCGCGACCGAACGGCCGAAAACTTCAGCAACCGCCGCGCTTTCCATTGCATCGTTCAACGGCGTGGCCGTTCCATGTAGATTAATATAATCTATTTGCTTAGGCCTCATCCCAGCCTCGTTCAATGCCGTTTGCATTGCTTTGACCACGGCCCCGCCGCCGGGGTCGGGCGCGGAAAAATGATAGGCGTCGCTGCTGGCACCGATTCCTGCGAGCCTGACGGGACCTTCATCCCGGCTCAAGACGAACAAGGCTGCGGCTTCCGATAAATTGATGCCGTCCCGGTGCTTGCCGAAAGGCTTGCACAAGCCCGCCGATACCGATTCCAAGGCCGCGAAACCGTTCACGGTGAAGCGGCACAGACTATCCGCGCCGCCGACGATGACGGCATCGCAAATATCCAACTCGATCAATCTTCGAGCCGAAGCGAAAGCCCGGCCGCTGGAAGAGCAGGCCGTCGATACCGAATAGGCTGGTCCTTTCAAATCGAGTCGATGCGCCAAAAAATCAGCTCCGCCAGCCAATTGCTGTTGCTTGTAATGAAATCCGGGCGGTTTTTCGAGACCGCCGGCAACTGCGGCAATCGCCAGCTCGGTATTTCTGACACCGGAAGTACTGGTGCCGATCACCACGCCGATGCGATCCGCGCGGTATTTCCGTTTGATGCGGTCGACGCCCACCTGAATTTGGCTCAAGGCCGCGAGTAACAAGCGATTGTTTTTGCAATCGTAAACGCTGTATCGTTTTTCGATTTCGGGCAGTTCGGCACGAATCTCACCGACATAAAACGGCTTACCCGGCGAGTATTCATCGGTCTTGATCAAGCCGGAACGGTCTCCCGTCAGCAGTCTCGACAACATTTCGGAACCATTGCTACCGGCCGCCGATAGGATACCGAGATCATTGAGATATAAGGTCATTTTCTCAAGGCTCGCGGCACAATTCGACCAGGGTCTTCAACCGGGGGCCTGAGTTTTTGACATACGGATTGTTTTCATCCCAAACATAGCCGGCCAGAATCGAACAAATCATTGCTTTGATATTGGGCTGTTGTTGTTGATAAAGCACCACATCCTGCAAGCCGCCGTCATACCATGAGCTGACGAAGGTGCGGAAGGTATCGACGCCTTTTTGCAAGGGTTCGGCAAATTCCTGCTGCCAATCGACCGCGATGCCGCCGAGCTGCCGGTCCAATACCTCGGCGGCGAGACTCGCCGATTTCATTGCGATCGTGACGCCCGAGGAAAAAACCGGATCGAGAAACTCGCCGGCATTGCCCAATAGCGCGTAGCCTTTGCCGTAAAGGCTTTTGACGTTGGCGCTGTAACCGCCGATGCTGTTGACCGGCGTATCGAACACGGCATTATGCAGCAGCGCCGACAAGCCCGGTTCGGCGTCGACGAATTGCTTCAGCACCGCTTGCGGCTCGCGCTGCGGAACTTTGAGAATCTTATCTTCGCCGACCACGCCGAGACTGCAATGTCCGTTGCTGAACGGAATCAGCCAATACCAGACATCGGTTAATTCGGGATGCACGATGATGCGAATTTTGTTGCGATCGTAGCGCGGATCGTCGATCCTGTCTTCGATATGCGTGAACACTGCTTGCCGCACCGGAAACCCGGACGGCTTTTCCAAATCCAACAAACGCGGCAACACCCGTCCGAAACCGCTGGCATCGAGCACGAAGTCGGCGGCCATGCGGTAGCTGTCTCCGCTGTCCCTATCCTTGACCGTCAACAACGGTTGCTCGCCGCTGAAGTCGGCCTCGACGACTTCCTGACGCCAGCGTATGTCCACGCCCATACGTTGCGCCTCCGCAGCTAGCAACGCATCGAAGCGGTCGCGTTGCACTTGATAGGTCGAATCGAAACCGGATGTGAATTTGTCGGCGAACCAGAATTCGCAGTGCTTGTCTTGAAATAAAAAAGCCGCGCCGTCCTTCAATTGAAAACCGGCATTGCGCACGGCATCGAGCATGCCGGCCTGTTCGATGAATTCCATGCATTGCGGCAGCAGGCTTTCGCCGATGCTGAAGCGCGGGAAAGCCTCCCGCTCCAAGATCACGGTCCGGTATCCTTTGTTATTGAGCAATGCCGCGGCAATACTGCCCGCAGGGCCCGCTCCGATAATAACGATATTGCCTTTTTCAGCTCTCATGCGGACCCGCCTGTATTGCCATTGCTAACCTATTAAGTTGCTATTAAAGAATGTAGCCCGTATGCAGCATAGCGTAATACGGGAATAGCGTGGCGCCGAGCTTCCCGGATGGAGCGCAGCGCAATCCGGGAAACGCTGCTTGGTCAATGTGGCCTCGATGCCATTTATTGTAGCTTGACATTTTCGGCCTCGAAATCGCGATCTGGGGATCTCTCCCACGGTGCATCAATCACCCGCCGTGGGAGCGACGCCTTCGTCGTCCCTCACCTAACGCTAGGTGAGGGAAAGCCACCGACGCTCAACTTCCACAGTTTATTTCGAAGTCCTAAGTCCTGAATTCAATGAATTTGCCTCTACACGAAACTCGAAGCGAATCAGGAAGTTAATTTTAGCCACATCCCTGGCTTGATGCGTATGGTTAAATAACCCGCCCCGCGCGATGTTCAGTACCTAATCCCAAAGGGTATCGCCCTTTTCCGTGACTATGCCTGCCCTAATCGGCTATCATTTAAACGACAAATTATACCTTACCTGAGTCATGAAAAAGAAACTGCGCGACTTTATCTTTCAAGAGCTCGTTTTCGTCGCCGAGCCGAATCAATTCGGCGACGACGACGATTTGCTCGAAGCGGGCCTGGACAGCATGGGCATCATGCGCTTGATTATGTACATCGAAAACGAATTCGGTGTGACCCTACCCGATACCGAAATCGAACCGGACAATGTGCAATCCTTTAATGCATTGGAATGTTGGATATTAAGGCATAAAAACTCATGAGCGTCGATAAGTCCGCTATTTTAGAAAGGCTGAATCCGGCCGACAGTTTCACGTTGGCGATGGATGAAGAAATCCGCCGCGACGGCTTAGCCGGCAGTTTGGCGTGTTACGGACTGGAACTCGCCAATACTCCGGACATCGACGCATTGCGACAACGGATCGACGAATTTGGCCGACGTTTTCCAGTAGCCCGTGCCAGCCTGAGGCAAATCGGCAAGCGTTTCTATTGGTGCAAACGCTCCGATCCGCCCGAACTGTTTTTTCAGCATCACTGCCCGATCGGCGCAAATGAAGCGGAATTCCGGCGCGCTACTGTCGACCGAATCATGAACGAGAAACAGCCTCGAGAGAGCGCCGCGCCGCTCGAGTTTCATCTCTTGGCCGGTGCATCCGAAAACGTTTTTGTGATGCGCTGGCTGCATCCTTTTTGCGATGCGCGCGGCGCGGATCTGATCATCAAATATCTGTGTACCGCCGATGCAGACCAACGCCAACGCTTCGGCCACCCCGAAACCGGTCCGCTGGTATTCGAACAGCTGCGAAAATACCGCTGGTGGCAAAAAATTTCGCTCCTGCTGAAAGGCAAACGCTATATCGATAGGCTGGATAGACTCAGCAGCGTTCAGCCGCTGCGCCACGAACAGTCGCCGCAACGCCTCGAATTCGCGGTTCGCAGGCTCAGCGAGGAACAAACCGAACGGATCGTCAAACTGGCCAGGCAACAGGTCAGCTTGACAGGTACCAGTCTTTATTACATCGGCTGTTTGATGCGCGCCCTCGACAAATGGCGCCCCGACAGTCCGGGCGAGGCTTATTGTGTGCCTTATGCTTTCAATTTGCGCAAACAGCGCGCCTTATCGCCGGTAACCGGCAATCATCTCAGCGCACTATTCGCACAGGCGCCTCGAGAAATCGTCAAGGACCAACAAAAACTGTTCGAACATTTGAAACAACAAAACGCCCAGGTGATTCGTCAACAAGAAGACTATGCCTTTCTGCCGCTCATGTGGGCCGGCAGCTGGCTGTCGCTGGCCGAATACGGCAAAGTCTTGCGCCTTTCGTACGGCTCCGGTCAAGAGCGCAGTTCGTTTTGGTTTTCCGATATCGGCCGTCTGGATCTTCCGGCGGACAGTTTTCCCGGCGCCGAAATTACCGACGTGTTTCATGCTTGCCAAGTCACGTCGCCGCCGTCACTGGCTTTTCTGAACTGCATTTTCCGCAATCGTTTGACCTTAAGCTATAACTATGTCGAACCGATAGCCGATGCCGAAACTATCGATGCATTGCATCGGCTGATGCTGGCGGAACTGCTAGGAGAGACGGATTGAATCGTTTTAGGAATATGCACAAAATAACTGCTACAAGTAGTAGGCTTTGCGGCGGTTCGGTGACTCGCTTGACAGGACGCCGTGA